>CAYTDR010001048.1:0-3151 GCA_964436185.1 uncultured Candidatus Obscuribacterales bacterium
GAGATTGCCAGAGCATTTTCGTCGATGAAAGTTAAGCCGCGGCGCTCCATTTTATTCATGTTCACCACGCTGGAAGAGTCGAATCTCCTCGGCTCCAGGCTGTATGCACAATATCCTTCCGTCGAACTTGCGTTGACTCGGGCAGTGATCAATGTCGACATAATGAACGTCTGGGGACGAACGAAGAAAATCACTAGCATCGCACTGGGACACAGTAGTCTCGATGAAGTCTTGCAAGAATTCGCGGACAAACAGGATCGTTCAATAGCACCAGATCCGGAGCCCGAAAAGGGATACTTTTTTCGCTCCGACCATCTTCCCTTCCTCCAAGCAGGCGTTCCCGCCCTGTTTTTCTTATTTCCCGGCATCAGTTTCATCGGTAAGGAAGCTGATTTCGATGTCGCTGTTCGCCGCAACTATCTTCAAAATGATTATCACAAACCCTCGGATAAAGTTAAGCCGGACTGGGATCTTTCCGGACTGGTAGAGGATTGCCAGCTTCTCACTGCCGTCGGTCTGCAAGTAGCTAACGCTGATACCATTCCTCAGTGGAAAGACGGGTCGGAGTTCAAACGGGGCTAAGTCGAGGCGCCAAGGAAGCACCCGCGCACCATATATGATGCTGCACATGGTCTCAACACAACCTGCGGTGTCGCGATACTCACATACTGGACATTGCTGAATGCAACGCCCCTTTGATTCCATATGTTTTCTTTTACGCTATTACCAGAGGCGGCAACGTTTGTCTGTCGGTAGCATCATTTCGTGATTTTCGCCGAGCGCGAAGACTTTCTCGAACGAATCCATATTGGCGAGAGTGCCATTTACTCTGTAGTGTGGGGTAGGGTGCGGATCGACTGCTGCCATCATGCGAGCCTTCTCGGGGCGAATGTTAGTAGCCCATGCCTGCGCGAACGAGATGAAAAAGCGCTGTTCAGGAGTGAATCCGTCTTTGTCCTTCACTCTCTTCTCGCTGCCCAGTAGTTTTTCCAGTGCTCGGTAGGACAATGACAGTCCGCCCAGGTCAGCAGCAGCTTCGCCAGCGACCAGTTTTCCTTTGAAATGAACGTCTTCATCCACCTTATACGTTTCGTACTGCTGTTCGATTAAAGCAATACGCTCCTTGAAACGTTTCAGGTCTTCTGCAGACCACCAGTTTCTCAAGTTGCCTTTGCCATCGAATTTGCTTCCCTGATCGTCGAATCCATGAGTAAGCTCGTGACCGATGATCATCCCCATAGCACCGAGGTTAGTGGCGTCATCGGCATCCGGATCAAAAATCGGATGCTGCAGGATTCCTGCTGGGAAGACGATTTCGTTCATCTCGGCGCTGTAGTAGGCATTAACCGTCTGTGGGCTCATGAACCACTCGGCTCGATCAACAGGTTTTCCGATCTTCGTCATCTGTCGATGGAACTCGAACTGCTCGCCGTTCAAAATGCTGGCAACATAAGAATTACGATCTGTTGAAAGCTTCGAATAATCGCGGAACTTATCGGGATAACCGATTTTGAGAGCGAGAGTGTCAAGCTTGGCCAGGGCATTCTTCTTGGTCTCGGAATCCATCCAGTCCAGCTGCTCGAGGTCCTCTTTGAGTACCTGCTTGAGAGTACGCACCAAATGCAGTGCTTTCTCCTTGGCCCGTTCCGGGAAGTTTTCCTTCACGTAGAGCTGCCCGGACGCCTCGCCCATGTATCTGTCGACCGCACTTATGACTCTCTTCCATCGGGGAAGGTTTTCCTTTTTCCCAGTGAGAGTCTTGCCATAGAACTCGAAATCAGCATCGACGAACTTAGAGGAAAGATAAGGCGCCGCTTGATTGAGTACCTGCCACCGCAGATAGTTTTTCCAATCGTTCATCGAAACCGATGTCAGCATTCCGTCCAACGTCTTGAAGAAGTCCGGCTGACCGACGTTAGCGCACTCTATGTTTGGATGACCTATCTCTTTGAAGTACTCGGTCCACGAAAGATTCGCCGTCAGCTTGTTCATCTCGTCGACTGTCAGCTTGTGATAGATCTTGTCAGGATCTCGCATATCGGTGTTCTTCATGGACGCCTCTGCCAGCGAGGTTTCGATCTTCATGATTGCAGAGGCAGTATCCTGGGCATCGGACTCCTTGTACCCAGTGAGCACAAGCATGCGAGCGATATGCTTGACATACTGTTCGCGCAATTTTTTCGAACGTTCATCCGTATTCGTGTAATAGTCTCGATCGGGAAGACCCAGACCGCCCTGAAACGTTTGCGCGATGATGCTGTCGCTATCCTTGAAGTCCTGACCGGAGGAGACGTTGAACACAACATTGACACCACGCTGATGAAGCCTGGCCACCTCTTTTCGCAGGTCCTCCACAGACTTCATTTTTTCAATCAATGCGAATTCTTCAGCCAAAGGAGTCAGATCGGCAGCCTCGATGCTCTTCTCATCCATGCCGGCGAAATAAAAATCACCGATCTTCTTCTCGTTGCTGCCGGCTTCTGCGCTTTGATTGGCAGATGCTTTCTCCATGATCGTCTTGAGCTTGACGAGATTCTTATCATGGATGATGTTGAGAGTTCCCCACTTATCATATTCGTTTGGAATGGGGGTGTTCTTCAGCCAGGTGCCGTTTGCGTACTGGTAGAAGTCGTTACCCGGAGGGGCCGCTTTGTCCATATTGGCAACATCGATACCAGCCGTGCCACCGGATGGCGAATTAGCCATAGAGGGATAATATGTGCCCGTGAACAGAGCAAGAGTGCAAGCTATCGTCACTACGGACTTGTTGAATTTTGCCATTACAGAACTTTCCTATCGACTTAAAGACAATTTTGGCCGCCTGAGATTTCGCCAGGATCAGTTTAACAAGAATAATCGACTGACTCGGCCACCTGAAAAATCTTGACGTATCAAAGTCCTTCCATGTTGCCGCGTCGGCGGTTCAAGCCTTCTAACAGCACAAACCATGAGCATCTCAGGAATTTACTTCCACTACCGAGATGTTAAACGAGCTGTCGCGGATGTTACATATGGTTAGCTGAGCGAGCTTTTTGTTGGAAATATGATGTTATAATGCTCTACTTGCCTTAAATTCCGGACCAGTAGAATTCAGATTTTTACTCCGCAGTTTTCGGTTTTTTTTAGTTTTTTCGCGTGAGGATTTATCATG
>CAYTDR010001049.1:0-3145 GCA_964436185.1 uncultured Candidatus Obscuribacterales bacterium
GGTCAAAGCTGCGGCTACAACGGCGAGCATCAGACAACTGCTCAACGTATCGTCAACGGCTAGCATCACAGGCGATGTCTCACTGCTCGGAAGGGGAAGCCAGAGAATAGCAATTCCCGATGTGTCGTCGGTAAGCGCGGCTACAATCCAGGCTGTCAATCTGCAAACAATTAGACTCGCGGACGGTGTTATCGGCAATCGTGCAACTACATTCGGTGGTGTACAAATCGGAGACAACGGCGGAACCGCAAGTGGTCTCGCAACGGCCGGTGGAAGACGTGCAGTCGACATCCCTGGTCCACGCCCGGCCGAAGTTAATCTCACTGGCACTATTCAGTTCGATGCATCCGTACGAGGAACTGATCGCGGCGTCTCCGGTTTGACCGGCATGAGCGGTATCGCCGGAGCAGATCGAGGTTTGGCCTCATTCGTAGGTCAACACATAGATGCTGAGCTGCTCAATGCCACCATCGGCCGTGGCTTAAGAGGTCCCCTCGATCCCACATCGATTGCCACATTGATCAGTCTCACCGATGCGGGCAGGCGCTCCATCGACCTGAGAGGCGATTTCTCGGTCGACGGTCGCATAGGCGGCAGGATCGGATTGGACAATACATCGACAGCAACAGGTCAGATTGGACCGAACGGTAGACTGGTGACTCAATCCGGAAACACCGTCATCGATCCGAATGGCAAAGGTTTAGTTACGGTCGCAGGTTCCATACCTCTTCCGACGGCACTGGTAGGCACAACGAGAGCAGACGGCACCACTAATTTAGGCAGTCGCATAGACGGAATCCAACTCGTTGGAGATGGTACCAGATCTCCCGCCGGTACCATAGGCAAACCCATCGATGGAAGTCGTATCCTCGTCAATCCAGCTGACGGTCGCCATGGCGACGCCAACCGATACCTACCTGGTCTGGAAATCGCCCTGATCATGAGTTTGGCAGGAATCGCAAAAATGCGCGGACGAGGCGAGCGAGCCGACGGCCGCTCCTGGTCTATCTCTCGACGCGGCAAGGACTACGTGATCTTCGTGGATGGCCGCAAATCGCCATTCAGAATCGAACGCTCACTGGGCAACTCGACGATTCTCACAGGCGGAAAACTGAACCTACGGATCGGAGAGTCCGGACTAGCCAACCAGCAATCACGCCTTTCCACGCTCACGATGGATCGGGTGGCAAAATTGAACACTCTTACCCGCGATCCACGAGGAATTGATCGACTTACAGGCGGACTACAAAAAGCAGGACGAGCTTTCCAGGTCGGTCTCAAATCAGCCTCTCTGGGCGCCTCCGACATGTACAATGCATCGAAATCTCAATATCCAGGCGGGGTCGAGTTGGCGATGTTAATGTCCCTGACCGGTTTCGGCAAGACGAGCGCGCTAGACTCGTTACCAATGCAGGCTGGCCAGAAGCGCGATCTCGATTCACTGACGCAGGCCACGCGGCAACGTTGGCTGCAGGCCGGTACAGTGCCGATCATGTCCGGTCAATATGGCTTCGATCCTGAAGCCGCATCACGCCGGTCACAATTCTCCGATGACGATGCAGCGTTCCGCGAGCGACTGGACGCACACGAACGTTTGTTAGGAAAGGAAGAAAAGGTCGCAGGTGGCAGCAGACCGCAAGATCTCACGCCCGAAGAAATCTACAGCGACTTCCAATTCGGATCCTTCGATGACCAATCGACGATATCGAATGCAGTGCAGGTACGTCCCAAGATAATGATCGGACCAGGACAATCACTAGAGCAGATCGCAGAGCGTCTCTTCGAGGATCCGGATGTCGCATGGCTTATCGCTGATTTGAACAAACACGTGATGAGCGAGACAATGGTCAACGGCAAACGAGTCGTAGAGTTCAGAAGCCGCCAAGAAATCGAGCTTCCCGTATATGAAGACATCGAACTCTTCTACCGCTTCAGAAAACGATTCCATACTGCGGACAATCTAGTCACAGTAGTTTCAGAACGCCACATCGACAGAGAAGTCGTAGACAACGCCCTTCGCAAAGTAGTGTCCTAACACACAAACGAATTAGATGGAGTTACTTTCGCTTTTTAGAAGTCTTCTTCTGCTGGCTCGCCTTCGATTTCTCCAGCGTCTTGATCCTCTCGTTGACGTCCTTCTGAACGCGGTCCAGCTCGTCGACCTTCAAGGCGGCCAATTCTTTCTTTCTGGTCTCTCGCTCCACTTCTTCTTTGGCCAGTTCCAGCTCTTTGCGGCTCACCACGCCTTCATCGTAGAGTGAGACAAACCTCTCAGCTCTATCCTTCTGCTCCTGGAGAAAACGAGTAGCGTCAGTCAGATCGAGACGCGCACTCTCCAATTTCTTGGACAGGTTCTTGGATTGAAGTTGCAAGTCTTCCATCGACATGTATTGAACAGACATGCCTTCTTCTGTTTGTACTCCGAAACCGGCAGGAGGAGTTAAATAAGTTGGTATTGTGGGCGGTGGCGGAGGCACGAGCATCCCGGGGCTCGACTTGGCACTGGAGCGACGGCGACTCGACGATTTGGCAGACTTGTCCTTATCGCCGTTCGTCCCTACCGCTGCACTATTTGAACCTGCTGCCTTCTTAGCCGATGCAGATCCAGCACTCGGCACCTTGCTGCCAGACGCCGCTGCAATGGCAGAATACACAGAACTCTGATCAGGTTTGGCAGTCTTTTGCTTGGTGCCGACAGTTGCAGATTTCGATGCACTCGCAGCCTGATTCAAAACAGGAGTTTTCGCGCCGGCAGAAACCGCAGACTTCGATGACGATGTAGCAAGCGGTCGCACCGCAGCGGAACCTGCATCTCTGGAAATTGCTGGTTCTCTGTTGCCAGACTTCGGCTCTAATACCTTTTGGTTCAAACTCGCCGCACCGTATTTGGTTCCCCTACCATCCACGGACTTAACAGCCGCCGGAACTAACGCTTGAATACTGGAACCTTCCCTGGAATTGGCAGAGGCCTTGCTGGCCGATCTTGGTGTCGCCGTTTGCTTCGAACCCGTCGTACTCTGGCTAGAAGCCCCGCCCCCCTTGGCATCCACGGACTTCGAAGTCGTCTGCCCAACAGGCTCAAGCAAGCCACTGGCTTGAGAACTAGTGCCTACCCTGGAATTTACCTGCTCGACAGACTTCGGTA
>CAYTDR010001050.1:0-3143 GCA_964436185.1 uncultured Candidatus Obscuribacterales bacterium
GTCGCCGTCCCCGAAAAAGGCTAAGTGTCTATCTCCGCAGAGCCTATCGTCATCCTTCTCGTGAAAATTTATCTCTTCTGTATTCATTTCTGTCTTTCTCCTGGCTAGTACCATATGCGGTAGCATCTCTTCTGCCCGAAGTAGCCGCGAAACGGCGCAAGCGGATCAGATTCGCTCGTATATTGGTGCCCTTGTTGGGGAAACGAATGAGGTGTGCCAGCCGATTGGGGGAGTCATCTGTTCGACGTCAGATCCCACCTCGAGCAACGATTTATACCTGAAAATCGTAGTGGCTGATTGTTACAAAATTGAAAAAAGCATGCTCGGTCCTCTCTGGCACATTCGAAATTCCCAGAGCTTCATGAGCGGCGTACTGCGGGATGCGTTCTCGCGGTTCGGTGCTCGTTTGATTGCCTCGTTGAGTCATTCATGCATACGTTGTTGCATTCGACGGGTCTATTGAGGCAATTCTGTGATCGCGGTTACTTCAAACGTTCACGATTTGATGGCTGTAGATTACGCGGATCTTCGTTGATTTAATTCATGCATCGAGCGCGCTTCGCAGCTGCTCCCGATTTTGCACGGGAGCCTGGCAGGTATAGTTTTCACAAACATAAACTGTCGGCTTGTCTTCGATACAGTCCCGATTGGCCAGCAGCGAAATGTCGCTGTTGTAGTCACGCCCGCTCTCCTTAAGTAAAGCGAGCTGGTTCGGTCTGAACTTTTCATTCAACGCATAGACAAATTCGATATAGGTTTTGTCACCTTTCGGATGAACAAGAACTACTTCTCGAGAGGTAGACAGGTACAGGTCCAACCCGCATAGCATGTTGGCAAACTGATCCGGTACGTGAGCCATGTAACGCCCATAGACATCGAATATTGATTCGGCCGCCTTCTCATACTTTTCATCAGCGGTAATGCGAGACAGGCGCAATAGCACCGTCTGTGCCACCGAGGTTGCTGACGGTGTCGAACCGTCAAAGTGCGTTTTCGGTCTCAGTAGGAGCGTTTCATGGTCGTCGGCAGTGTAATAGAAACCGCCATTTTCGTCACGGAATCGATCCAACATTGCATCAGTCAAACAAATCGCGGTATCGAGCCAGCGCGGGTCGGCGTCCACGGAGGCCAGGTCTAGCAGTGCCTGTGCAAAGTATGAATAGTCATCGAGATATCCTTGTAGCTTTGCCTTCCCCTGTCCCCAGGTTCTTAGCAGACGCAACTGTTCTCCATCCTTTACAGTCAAATTGGCGAGCAGAAACTCTGTCGCTGTGATGGCTTCTTCTAGATAAGCCGGCTCCTGTGCGACGCGATAACCATGCACATACGCAGAGATCATCAGGCTGTTCCAGCTAGTCAGGACTTTCTCATCTCGGCCTGGTCTGATCCGTTCTGCTCTCTTTTCGAGCAGTTTGGCTCGCATCGGTTCGAGACGCTCCCACAACTGATCGACTGTTATGTTGTGCTTGTTGGCCAGATTCTCGGGCGAATCCGTCAAATGCAGGGCGCTGGTTCCGTGCTCGAAATTGCCGGCTTTGGTGACGCCATAAATTTCATTGAACCACTTCGCGTCCGCCTCTCCAAGCACCTCTGCGATGGTCGCGGGAGTCCAGACGTAGAACTTTCCTTCTTCGCCTTCACTGTCTGCATCCAAACTCGAGTAGAAGGCACCATCCGGGGTGCGCAGTTCGCTCGAGACGAAGGAGAAAATTCCTTTGGCAACGTCCTTCCAATAGGTTCGACCAGTAATCAGGAAACCGTCCAAATAGGTTTGACAGAGAAGCGCGTTGTCGTAGAGCATCTTCTCAAAGTGAGGAATCAGCCACTGTCTGTCTACAGAGTAGCGGGCGAATCCGCCGCTGAGATGATCGTGGATGCCACCATATGCCATTCTGTCGAGCGACGTCTCGACAATTTCACTCATCTCTTGCCTGCGTACTTCGCTAGCAGCTTGGTCGGTTAGAACCCTCATGACGAGCGACAGGCTGAAGGGATGTGGAAACTTTGGTGCGCTGCCGAAACCGCCCCACCGGGGGTCGAAGGTTCGTGCAATTTGATCCACAGCGCTATACAAGAGATCTCGAGAAAGAGTCAATTTATTCTCTGCGTCGGCCTCGCTCCCCTTTCGTCCGATTTTTTCAACATCTTTTAAATGCGCCGTGATCTCAGTGGCGGATTCGACCACCTCGTCCCGTTTTTCTTCCCAGGCCAGGGCAACGCCCAGAAGGATGCGTTTGAATGACGGCATTCCGTGTTTGTCGACGGGAGGGAAATAGGTGCCGGCAAAGAATGGTGCTAAATCCGGTGTCAAGAAGACAGTCATTGGCCATCCGCCATGACCGGTCATCATTTGAACTGCCTTCATATAAATTTCGTCGAGATCCGTGCGCTCTTCCCTATCGACTTTGATGTTGACGAATCGCGCGTTCATCAAAGAAGCAGTTTCAGGATCCTCGAATGATTCATGCTCCATGACATGACACCAGTGGCAAGCTGCGTAGCCGATGGAAAGAAGAATGGGCTTCTCTTCTGCACGCGCCCTCTCCAGCGCCTCAGGTCCCCATGGGTACCAATCGACTGGATTATAAGCGTGCTGAAGCAGATAGGTGCTGGTCTCACCAAGCAGACGGTTTGGAGTTTTTTCGGCAACTCCCTCAGTCTTTGTCTCTGTTTCGGCATTCTTCTTAAGAGCCATCATCATCCTCCTGATCATCTTCATAGATTGCACGTTACCTGCGGCGAAATCACTACTGGCGGTATCACGTCGAGGGCAACGGATCTCCCAATTCTGATTTGAATTTTTCCACAACCTTGCCGCGTGCGGCTAAAACATGCGCATACGCCTTCATCGTTTCTTCAACTGTCGAGTCCCAGCTTGTCTTTGCCGCGGTTTGACGACCGGCTTTCGATAGTTTTGCCAGCAACGCTCGATCCTTGAATAGCAAACTCATGTGCGAGGCCAGTTCAACGGGATCGAGGTGATTCTCTAGAATCAGGCAATCTTCTCTATTGCTTAATAACTCGCTGACACCACAATTGGCACTAACGATTGCAACCAATCCGTAAGACATTGCTTGGATGGGGGCCATGCCGAATGGCTCCACCCGTGATGGCAATATAGCTCCGTCTGCAGATTTATAAAC
>CAYTDR010001051.1:0-3127 GCA_964436185.1 uncultured Candidatus Obscuribacterales bacterium
TTCCCAAATAGCTTGTGCTGTTCCCGCATGGGAATGCCGGGACCTTCATCGATGACAGAAAAACGTAACATATTGGCGTCGGAAGCAATCACGGAAAGAAGCACTGAGTCTCCTTCCTTGGAATACTTAATAGCGTTGGACAGCAAATTGGTGAGAACCTGAACAATTCGGTCTTCGTCAACGGACAGATCGAACATTCCCTCGATGTTGGAGGTCAATGTCACCCCTGCCTGCCTTGCCATACCCTGCATGGAATCGAGGCTCAAGCGAACCAAATCCTCCGGGCGAGTTTCCGACAGATGAAGCTCGAGGTTTCCGGACTCAATCTTTCTCAAATCGAGAATATCGTTGATCAAGCGAACCAGCCGTTCCGAGCTGCTCTTTGCGATCTTGATCATCTCTCGAGCTTCTTCGGAATTGAGCTCGACAATTTCATCATCGATCAGTGAGAGCGAGCCACGAATAGAGGTCAGTGGAGTTCTCAGCTCATGTGAAACAGTGGAGTAGAACTCAGAGATACGCTTTTCCAACTCCTTTCTGGTTGTGATATCACGAGCGATTACGCCGATGCCTTCAATCGAGCCGTCCACTCGCTTGATCGGAGATGCTGTCATCGAAACATCCACCTCGCTGCCGTCCTTCCTCAACCGCACGGTCTCGAAATCGCGCAACGCTTCCTCTTTACTGATAGTAGATTTGATTTCGGCAATCTCGTTAATTCTGTTAGCCGGTACGATCAGTGAGATGTGCTGACCCAATACTTCCTCCGCCTTGTATCCATAGATCTTCTCTGCCCCTGGATTCCAATTGGAGACGGTTCCGTCCATGAAAGTGCCGATTATGGCATCCTGAGACGATTCGACCATCAAAGCCAATCGCTTGGTCAACATCTCCGCTTTCTTGCGCTCGGAGATATCACGCAGAAGTGCCGTGATTAGCCAGCCATCATCGGTTTTGTTGGGGGTAAAAGTAACTTCGACAGGAAATTGCTCGCCACTGCTATTGGTGCCCGTTAGTTCGAGGCGCTTGCATTCGAAATCGCCCTGCTCATTTCCCAGAAGTGATTCCAGAAGCTTCATGTCGCCTTCCACGGCACTGCGCAGGAAACTGGAGACATGCAAACCCGTAGCCTCACTTTTGCAGATGGCAAATATCTTCTCGGCCTCGAGGTTCCAGTAAGTGATCAAACCGGCTTCATCAGTGGTAAAAATGGCATCGAAAGAGGATTCAAGAATGTTTGCCAGTTTTTGCTCGTTCCGCTGAATGGTTTGCTCCGTCTCCAGTTTGTAGAGACAGTGACTGACAAAGCTGCCTATCGTGGTCAAAGCAAAAATAAGCGAATCCTCCGCCCACTGTACTTTGTCTTCGCTGAAGAACTCGATAATAGCAGTCAACTTGCCGTTTCGGACTACCGGGAAGGCACAGCCGCTTTTGATTCCATCCTCGTTTGCAGCGCGAAGGCGACGGCTGGAGAAAAGCTCCTCGGACGAGGAGAAGTAAACTGGTTTCACACGCTCCCAAACACATCCCAGCAGTCCCTGTCCAGGCTTCAGCTCCGTATCGAGTGATGCACTCAACAGCCCGTGTCCTCGCGCACCAACACCAATCCAGGATTGGGTGAGACGCATTACTTCACCATCCTCGTCCATTTGCCATACGTTGCCGAGCTGCCAATCTCCCAGCTCCCCAATTGCGTTTAGCAATTGGATAAATAGATCAGACTCCGACTGGACTCTGGTAAGAACCTGGCTAACTACCGACTGCATGCGACTAATATGCTGATTCAATACGCTGGCGGTGACATCGGTTAAGGCGCCCGTGTATCCAGTAATTTGCCCCCGCCAATCGTCCGTTGCCACCACAGAAAGACGAACCCATTTCACGTTACCGCTACTGGTTTCGAGCTTGACGTCTTGCTCGAGACGCCCTCCCCTGGCGAGAAACTCCTCCCATCTGGTTCGAATCGATTCGTATTGACTGTGATGAGCCAGCTTTAGCCAATTGATGGGACTAGGCTCATCATCAGACCATTCCAGGTCGGTAATTCTTTTGAACTGCTCGTTGAAGAAAACTACAGCTCCCTCTGAATTCAATCTGAATATGCCAGTGGGTGAGGTTTGGCAAATGTAGCTCAGTTGGCTCTCCGTCTGCTGCAGCTCTATGGCTCTGAGCTCGGCCAGCTCACGCTGGTCTTCGCTGGCTGACTCGAGAAGATCCTGATGAATCGCTTCTTTCATCATTTCACGAGTGCCTTGCAAACATGACCTGACCAGGAAGACATCCTCGAATACCACCCACGAAGCGTGCTCCAGCGCTCTCCAGGGGCTGGCTGTCATGACCCCGAACACTGACTCCGGTAGGAGCATCCCGCGTACCAGGTGGTCGATAAGCACTACCGCAGTGGCGGTGCATAGTACTCGATAGTCTCGGTAGAAGGCAAGAAAGGCGAGTGAACCGAACACATGAAAGTGAGTCTCTATTCGACCACCGGAAAGGTGAATGAGAAGAGCGGAAAACAACATCTGTCCGACCGCAATCGTATGGCGAGTCAAAAAGTGTCCCGGATGCTTCATCACCATATACAGTGCTGTGGCGCAGATGGCGCCACCAGTGATCAGGGCTATCCATACATGCAAATGAATATGACTATGTTTACCTTGCCAGGCAAGCGGGGACAAAACCAGAGCTAAAACGATAGCAGCTGCCCATTCAGCGAGGAGAAGAGAGGCAAACCAGCGGTCGGTGAAATCAAAGACTTCTCTGCGTTTGGCGGCAAAAAGCGCAGCTGCTCTGCAAGACAATCGCAGCTCTTCCTTCATCTCCCGTTTCGTTTCTCCCGGTTCTTCCATGGTTTTCATCACCTCAGTCTCCCAGAGGGCAACCGAAAACAACGTTTGTGGCACAATCCGCCTGACCATCTACCAAATGCTCTATGGCAGTTCGACCGTCGTCCTGTCCACTAATGAAGTTACGGTATTCGATCGAGAAGCTGATCAATTGAATGCCATGTCGCTCGACGCGTTGCAGATCGTGGTGGATTTCTTAGTGACGGGCTTCGGATCTATGCGCGCTACGTTTGAAGCGACACTCGGCAGCTCCTCTCCACAAACCCTTTGGGGCAAGGCGC
>CAYTDR010001052.1:0-3121 GCA_964436185.1 uncultured Candidatus Obscuribacterales bacterium
ATCACGTTGACTTCCACGGACGGCTCTTCTTCGTTATGGAGTTTGTTCGTGGACGTAGCCTGGAAGCAATGGTTCAGAGCAGAGGCGGCATTGGCGACGAACGATTGATTCATGACATATTCCTACAGTTGTGTGACGCGGTTATGCACACGCATGAACTGGGAATCCTTCACAAAGATTTGAAGCCAGGCAATGTAATTGTCGAAGAGGATGGAGACAATGTAACCATAAAAGTTTTTGACTTCGGACTTGCAGAAGAGACGGGACGGAGTCTGACAAGCAGCACTAAGGAAAAATTCGTCGCAGGTTCTCCAATCTATATGAGTCCGGAGCAGTGCAAAGGCGATGCCATGGATGCTCGTTCTGAGGTCTACTCGCTCGGTGTGGTCTTGTACCAGGTTGTTACCGGAAAGGTTCCTTACGATGAGAAAAGCATTTTTGCCATGATGGCGGCGCACTGCGACCAGATTCGCAAGCCCGATCCAATTGCATATGTACATCGCAACCTGGCGGGAGCGAGGATGCTTGATGCCATCATTGGTGTCACCCTGGATGCCGAGCCGGAGAATCGATTTCAGTCGGTCGAGTGTCTCAAGGGAGCGATAAATAAATGGTACGAGTGTGTTCAAAAAAACGAGATCGAGGATTTGTCCGTAATCTTCAACTTCATCTCTACTGACTATATCGAGGCACTTAAAAAGGGACCGGAACGAATAGAAGATCCGGACAAGGAGCTAAACTTGATCCCACTGCCGCAAGGACAGGATGTCGGTGTCAGTCTGCGCCTTAGGCGAGGATCGACTGCAACCAGTACCAGATTGCCTGAACTCGATGAGCTCGTTTCGGCAAAGAGGCTAAAGGATTCCGGCGAAATCTCGATGGAAGCACAGCAAGTGCTGACGAGCACACCTGATGAAAAGCCGCCGCTGAACCCAAAAGTGGTTGCGGCTGTCGTGCTGGGATTATTAATCGCGATTGCAATTTTCGTAAAACTCTTCGTCCTGCGCGGTTGATTTTTGTCGTTCGAAACAAAACATCCCTCCAGGACTGAAGGAATGCTCACAATAATTGGGTTAGGTGAAGAAGAAGTTCCTGCAGTCGATTGAAAACAAAACATCCCTCCAGGATCGAAGGGATGTTCACAAGTTTCGGTTGGCTGAAGAGTTATGTAATTCTTCGGGAGAAGCGATTCCACCACGGTTGGCGTAACTTTTCGAGGTCGTTGAGCGCGTCGTCGAGTTTAGTCTGCAGCTCGAGGGCTTTTTTCGCTTGCTCTTCGAGATGAGGAAGGAGCGCGAGTTTCCTTTCCTGATCTTCGACCTTCTGTTCCATCTGACTCACCCGTGCATAAGCTCTAGTAAGTCTCGAGTTAGTCTCAGAGAGAAGCTCGCGCACCTTCTCGATCTGTCCGAGAAGTTCGAGCATCGTCCTGGTTTCGTAATACGTGGCGCTCTTTTGCGGTTCCACCGCGGGCTTCGGTTGTGCCTTCGGTACCAGGTTGACGTGTCCTCTAGTGAGGAGTGGATCGAGACCTTCAAGAGCAACCGGACTGCAATTAATTTCAGGAGAAATGTTCATGTTCATACTTTCTAGTTCCCACCTTCCGACACCGTATTATTTACGTTTAAGGCAAAAATGACAACGCTTGACATTTGAGTGGGTGCGGCACCTTTCGGACTCGCATCACACCTTGTCGTGAGAAGTCTTACTTCCAGGTCTCCAATTCCTTCCAGAGGTAGCTCCGTTTTCGTAGCACCTCCTTGCGTTTTGTTTGCCTGACAATTTAGTTCGGCTCGTGTGTCGAAACGAGCGAACGTCGAAACATGAATATCCGAATTTTGGCTTCTTGCCTCTATGTTTCTCTTCGACCGTTGAAGTTGTCTTGATGTTCCGAATTGGGGCATCAATTCATTTTTGATTAATAACCGTTGAACGATGGATCTGAAGATAACGAGTTATCTATAAGACACTGGTGGGCGCGGCTGACAAAAATTTCTTTCGATATCAACACGATAGAAGACTGAAACATTTAACCGCTAATTTGGCAGATACCCCCCAAAAAAGACGGAAGGAGCTTATGAACAGCACACCTGGCAGTGGCGCGCACGCATTTTTACCGGAACTCGAACTTGATCTTGATGAGTTCGATTGGAGGAACGCGAGGGCTGCCGACAAGGCAACACCAGCTCACGAAGCTGAAGTCATCCAATCGGTGATCGATGGCTGGTCAAGGAGGAATGACGCGGATCGTTCGACTCCAGGAAGGAACGAATTCGAGGGGATTAGTTTCGCGGATCTCTTGTCGGAGACTGCTGAATCGAAAGCCTTAAAGGAAGAGGAGTCGCGAATCATCGAGGACTTTATATCACGCAGTCTGGGAAATGTCGGCTTCGGGCTGGTGAGTAAAGTGTTCAACAGATCACTAAGTAATCATTCCTGATGGATGCGGGGGCGGCGAAAACAATGACAGTGGCAGACCAATCACAAGCGGTACCAACTACAGAGACTGATCCACAGCAGATTTGGGAGAGTGTTGCATCCAAGCTATTTGCACCAATGGCGGATCGACTGAATAGCCAGTCGGAGCTTCCGAGTGGAATAGATCGCCCTGTCGCGCCCGTCTACTTTGATGGAACTGGATCACCTCTGACACAGCAGGAGGCTCAACTTTCCTTGCTTCCTGTCGTGGCAGCCCGTACGGACAATAGTGGTGTCACTGTATGGCAGCTCTTTCGCGATGGTGCCAAGCTTCGTATGGACGCTCCTATGCTGGAGCAGACATTCTCATACAAGACTGCCGAGAACACTGTTTCAGAAACCCAACGATTTACAGTTCCTGGGCGACGAGAACCGTCGGCGGTGTTAGAGTCTTCCCTCGATCGGAAAACTGGAAACCGAACGTTCAACGTGACTAGGGGCGATGAGTCGCAGCTTGTTGAACTCGCTGTCGACGGAAAACCCCTCAAATTCGAAGTGACAACAGGAAGCAATAAGGTCGTCTTTCGGATTGTCGACGGAGTCATCGTTGGTGCTTCACTACTGCGTAGTGATGGGAGCGTGGGACCGGCGGGAGATGTCTCTGTGCTGGTCAAAGAAGCGGTCAAGACGATTGACATCATTC
>CAYTDR010001053.1:0-3119 GCA_964436185.1 uncultured Candidatus Obscuribacterales bacterium
TAGCGAGCTCTCGTTCCTTTCAGATGAAGCCCGGAGTGAACGTCAAAGACGGCGTGAAGATCTGCTTGTTTGGCTGATGAATCTGGAGGTCAGACTCCAGCCATACGGCGATCCTGCTTAGAACAGATATTGGAATTTATCAAAGCCTTCCAGCGGTTCAAGTCCGAGCAGGTCGGTATTGGTTCCAGGCTGCGTATTCGATACTCAATTACGTTTTGCAGTCACAACCTGTTGTTGACCGGTTCCTATTTTCGTGACCACTTTGGTTTGATTACGAAGCTTTGTGAGATGCTGACTGCTTGGGCCGACCAGAATCGGCTGAACATTATGCATCTTCAATGGACGTTATTGGAGTCGGAATGAATTTGCCGGCACAGGTTGCTCAGTTTCGTCCGTTTGTGCTGCAAACCGTTTTTCGAATATCGAATAAGCATATGAAGAGATCATTAGCACCACCCCTGCTACCATGAAAGAGACTATTCGTTGCGGCGTTTCGGCGCCGGCGAGATCGACGAACAGGAGCTTGCTGCCGACCAATGCAAACACTGCCAGACCATAGAGCCTGGATGGTTTGTCTTGGCGTAAGAACCCAAATGTAAGTAGGGCAAGACCTTGAAGGCTCCATGCGAAAGCCAGGCAGTTAGAGGGAACGTGCTGTAGCATCAGCATCGTCGTGATAGTCGCTGCACCTGCTTCATACCAGCGCGCCGTTATGACATGACCTTGGGAAGATTCCGTTTTCGCATGTTGTCGGTTCAAGTGCGCCGCTGCGTAAAATGCTGCTATCAACCCTGCAACCTGGAAGAGTTGCCACTGTCCGATTGTTCCAAGTAGATTCAATGACATGGTGATAAACCAGATTCCGCCGAGAGTTTGGATGTAGCGGTCTTTCATGTACAATCCCAGGAATACTGTGACGAGAGCTTCGTAGGACCAGAGTAGAACTTTGCTCGAGTCGAAGTAGGTTGCTGTCACGCTCGCCACCAGAAGAGAAGCCAGTGTTATGTAAGCTCGCATATGAGTACGAGCTTGGTGATCGGAGAGGATTCCAGGCTTGTGTCGTACCAGCGCAGCCATACCATATACGATGCCCACTGCCCAAGCTGCTGCCCATGACGCGAAGTAAGAAGTCGAAGCGCAAATAGCCAACGTGTTGAAACCAATCAAGAATACGGGTGCTTGCTGTAGCAGTTTGTCTTTCAGCTTCAGTCCCATCAGGTAATAGAACGCACTGCAGACAAGCCAAGACAGGATATTTATTGGCCATTCTAATTTGTAATTCTCGGAGAGACCTGCAAGCGACGCCATGATCGATGGCAAAGCGGTAGCAAAACAACTGGCAAGAATTCCATACACATAGAATGCCAAGCCAGAGTACTCGCTGACGATTCCCTGTAGGTCGCGCCACCTGCGATAACAAACTGCGGTGGCGGAGTAGCTCAGAGCCGCGAGTCCACAATGAATTGCGGCTTCGAATACATGCGATCCATCTAGCAGTTTGGACTGATTGCAGAACAGGTAAAGCACTGAAATAGGCAACAGCAAATGGGCGAAGATTCGAAAAGCCTTTATGTTGTTTTGCAATCCGAGGAAAACCAGAACCGGTATTTCCATGAGCAAGAACACGATTGACCAATCCGATTTCAGTATCATTGGGATGGAAGCGGTAGCAAGTGTAAGAGCTCCGAGCGTGTAGACCTGCTCCAGTCCAGCCTTTGCTTTCGATCTCGCAGCGTATGCTGCGAAGGCGTACACGATTGCCACTGCCAGTACAAAGGCGGAATCGAATTTGGGGTACAACTGATGCACCATAGATGTCATATATGGTGCGAAGAATAAAAAGTTGAGGAAGGCAGATGCTACGAGAAGTCTGCGTCTCCAAGGTGATTCCTCGCCCATGGAGAGACTTGTCACCAGATATGATGCCCAAAATAGACCAAGATAGGCGGCAGTGATGTGAAATTGTCCGACAGAATCCAGGGCCAGGTGAGAAATCTTGGCGTCTATGATGTACGAGGCTGTGCAATAAGAGCCCAGCAAGCCACCGAAGTACAAGCGAGTCCAGTTGAGTTTTCTTGAGAGAGTGCAGACTGATTCTACCAAAACAGCGGAAGCTAGAGCTGATGCGATGCTCGGCTCCGACAGCGCGAACGTGACAAGACCAAGGACGAGGGCAAAAAGCGCTGTCAGCTCGGAGCGCTTCCAAATGCAGTGTCTCATTGCACAAAAGGCCACGGCATAGAGAAGCACGCACTCCAGGTTTTGATCAGCAATAACCTTGACTGCTGGTATATGGTGCATGGCGAATACCGTGAAGTATGCAACCGCCCAGCCACCACCCATGAGGCTACGGGCATACCACTTCGGACCACCTCTATTTTCCATCCACTCGCCCCCGACGAGGAATGCTGCTGCAATCATGAACCCACTGGCGATTTTGGCCACGGATCCGAAGTATTGGAATGAGTACATTAGAAGGAGTGCTATTCCGATCACAAGACTTGTGATACCTAATCTGTTCAACCAGTAAAGTCCAATCTCCTGCTCGAGAGAGTTCTTCTTTGCGTTATTGAGATTGTCTTTAGCTCGTCGAACATCGATCGGCCGTTGGGGTTCTGTCGTTGAAGTTTCTACGACGCCGGTTGTGCGGCGAACTTTCTCATAAGCAGTTTTTGGCCGCGCACTAGAGTTTTGGTCGTCCTTCAATGAGACTGTGCAGAAACCGAGATCCTCATGGTTTTGTTTTTCCTCGTTCGCACCCGCAGATTTTTCATCTGTTCGCAGACGTTCAATTCTATTTTTTGCCTGGTACAAATTTTCTTCAAACGGAATTGGCAGTTGTCGTTCCTGCGAAACCTGCATATGGTTGTGAGTATTTTCGACCGGTGCCTTGACCTCATTTGCTTGGCAGACGGTGGTCTGCGGTGCCAAAGGAATCGGCTCGAAGGACTGCAGATTATTCACCAGTGATAGAGCACGCTCAACATTTGTGACTCGAGTCGAGAGAAGGCTTATGTTGCTCTTGAGTTGCTCGATCTCGGTGTGTGTTTGCCTGTCCATTGCTTCACCTGCGAATTTGTCCACACATAAATCCTACGTGGACGCATGGCTAACCGAAT
>CAYTDR010001054.1:0-3116 GCA_964436185.1 uncultured Candidatus Obscuribacterales bacterium
AAGCAGGCGCACTGATTCGTCATCAATCGAGGACTCGGAAAGGTCCACACTCTGCAAGCTGCGTAGACCGGCTAGTTTCGCTATTCCCTGGTTCGTAATCCTCTTGCAGTGGCGAACGGTCAAGTGCTTCAAGGTTTTGACTTTGGCAATTCGCTCGAGGCCAAGATCAGTAAGATTGCCATGATAGAGGGTAATCGACGTTAGCGGATACTGTTCCAGCAAGTCCAAATCGGCGTCAGTTGTTAAACGATCTACAATCGACAGTGAATCAGAATTTGCGTTGAGGCGCTGGAACATCTCTGCTCTGGTCGTTCTCATCATGAAACGCTCATTCAGATGCTCCAGCTCGAAGAACACGTTGGAGACTTCAATTTGACGACTTGCCCCTTCGTTATCGACACGTTTGAACACACTTTTGTATTGTGAGATGTCTGCCCGCTGACTATAGACTGGTGCCGTTCCGACAAACGCCAGTACCAGCAGCGCGAGAACCGACATACAAAACAACCATATCCAGCTTTCGACAATTCGGCGTCGACGTGGGGAATATTCAGCAAAGGTCGAGCGCATGCGGTTTTGACACTCCGGCAGATCAGCGATTCGCTCTAGTTCTTCGACTATCTCCTGGACTGAGTTTGGCCTCTCAGCCGGATCTTTCTGCAGCATTTTCCAGCAGAGGAACTTGAGCTCGATAGGGATTATGTCGTTCCCGATGGTGGCGTCATCAATCCACGGAGCTTGAGAATTGACGTGCTTCGCCAGCAGCGCTTGAACTCCATCAGCCTCGTAGGGTGTTCGACCGACTAGAAGTTGATACATCAAACAGCCCAGGCTATAAATGTCGGATGAGAATGTTGCGCCGTTTCCTGCAATGGCTTCAGGACTCATATAGGATGGAGTGCCGTGAATTTCCTGGTTTCCATCTGCATTGTCGCCGTCCAATGAACACAAACCAAAATCAATCACTTTGACCTTCAAACGCGAATTGCTATCCCGTCCGATCATCACGTTTTCCGGCTTGATGTCACCATGGACGATACCAACCGAATGAGCATGTGCGACGCCTCTGCCAGTTTGAAGCAGTATTTCGAGAACGCTGCATAAACGGAGGGAATTCGATTTGAGTGATTGAGAAAGGGGTTGTCCATCGACGAGTTCCATAACCACGTACGGATAGTTAGAATCGACGAGACCGAAGTCCAACACTTGAACGATATTCTCCTGGGTCATTTTGCTGATTGCACGGGACTCTTCCTGAAAGCGAACCAGGCGAGAAACTTCCATGTGTGCATAAGCAATGACTTTGACTGCCACCTGTCGATTGAGTCGAAGGTCACGAGCGCTATATACGAAACTCGAGCCACCCCTTCCTAGAAGGCCGATGATCTCGTATCGGTCATGGGGAAACCAGGTGACCAGCGATTGAACAGGAATCCGTTTCGTACACTGACAGTAATCCCGTCGAAAAATCCATTGACTGAACGTACCTGGTCTTGACGCGACTAGATGCTTGCGGCAGGTCTTACACAATTCAACATCATCACCGACGAAATCATCATGTGGAACAAAACCGGCATCCTGAGAATGCTGACAAGCTCGCAGCCATTGCGTAAGCGATCCTTTTTGTCCGGACTTGCTTTTCGCGGTGCAACAGTAAGCGCAGCCTTGGTTTAATTCTAAAGCCATCTATTACGACACTCCTGGGGGATTGGAAGACAAGATGGGCAGAGTCTCAACCTGGTGTTGAGCCGATGGTATGGGTGACAAGTAAATGCCTATATACGTACGTGGTCAGAAATTGGACAAGAATTTCAAAAATTTCCTTGGGCTATGTGAGGCGGTCCCTTTTGATGGCAGAGCTGAAACGATCGAACAACTGCTTCAGGATTCTTCCTCGTACAATTGTGAACAGCCGAATCAATCAACAACCCAGGACTGCAAAACATTCATTCTCATGTCAGACGAACCTAACCATTCACGCCGCACCTTTCTTTTCAGTCTGATCTCAACCTGCGCGGCCCTTTGTATTCCTGCCGCTGGCGCAATTGAGCAACCGAGTTCGTTTGTAGGAGAGGCAGTATTCAAGCGCATCATGGCCAAAGCTATGGTGGAGAAGTGGGCTTCACTGCCAATTGGAGACTTGATTGGACGCATTGCCAGAGAGTTGGAAGGAACTCCGTACGAAAGTGGAACTCTTGACCACTCGCCGGATAAAGAGAGCTGTACGGTCAATTTGTCGGCGCTCGACTGCGTGACATTCTTTGAAACCACATTGGCGTTTGCGCGTATGCTGAAGAAAGGTGGACGAACACCTGCGGATCTGGTCTCTGAGGTGCGATTTACACGCTATCGCGGTGGCATATGCGGTGACTTCACTTCACGGCTTCACTATACGAGCGACTGGTTCTTCGACAACCAGAAGAAGCATGTGGTCAAGTTGCTCGACCATTTGCCTGGATCAGAGCCGTTCGAACAGAAGGTCGGTTTCATGTCCGCGCATCCGGAGTTCTATCGCCAACTAGTCGCGCACCCTGAGATGGTTCCAGTGATCAAAAAGCAGGAAGTCCAGATCAACAGTCGCAAGTTGACGTACATCCCAATGGAGAAGCTTACGGCGGCCGAAAGATTGCTGAACACAGGCGACATTGTTGGAGTCTGCACTCGTCAAGATGGTCTGGACATAGTGCACACAGGATTGGTGATAAGCGACAAGAGTGGCATGCCGCACTTCATGGATGCATCATCCTCGAAGAAAAAGATGAAGGTGACGTTCGAGCCGGGACCAATTAGCCAGGCTTTTGGCTGGTCTAAGAGCCTTACCGGTGCAATGTTCGCCAGACCTCTCGAGCCAGCAATAGACCCGTAAACGTTTGTGCATAACTGCTGTTTCAATTGCCTCGGTCTGACAGTAGTATTGCCTATACTCTTTTCGTACTAGTGAGAATGGTGCACGAATGTCTGAGAACGAAGATAAGGATGTGTTGCGACTCGATCAGTTCTTGAAGCTGAAAGGGCTGACTAGTTCAGGCGGTGAGGCCAAGCACCGGATTCAAGGTGGCGAGGTCATAGTCAACGGCGAAGTAGAAACGCGGCGCGGCCGCAAACTGAAGCCAGGA
>CAYTDR010001055.1:0-3113 GCA_964436185.1 uncultured Candidatus Obscuribacterales bacterium
CGGGTTGCGAATCTGAGTCGATGATACCAAGGTGACGGCCGATTGCGGCTGCTGTCGGAGCCTGATCCCCTGTGACCATAACCACTCTGATGCCTGCACGCCGGCAAGTGTCGATTGATTCTCTGACTCTCGCTCTTGGCTGATCGGCCATTGCCACCAGTCCTAGTAGCGTTAATTTGCTGTCCAGCTCCGCCCCATCGCCTTCTAATCGTAGATCCAATAGCTCTTTCGTGGCAATTGCCAGAACGCGCAATCCGTTGTTGGCAAGCGTCTCATTCTGACTCGCGAACCATTCTTTGATGTTGTCATTCAATGAGACAACACCTGCCGGTGATTGGACATTAGCGCAGAGCGACAGGATGGTGCCTGGCGAGCCTTTTGCGCACAAGATTGCTTTACCGCTCTTCGAATTGTGCACCGTTGTCATTCGCTTGCGGTTAAGATCGAACGGTACCTCGAAGGTCCGTGGATGCTCGCTGAGTAAGTCTTCTTGCCTCAATCCGATTTTTTGAGCGGCTACAAGAATGGCACCTTCCGTAGGGTCACCGTGAATCTGCCAGCCGGTCTCGCTATCTTGACATTGCAGTTTTGCATCATTACACAAGGCCGCTGATCTCAATAGCTCGACGAGCAAGAAATCATCTATCGAACATGCTGCTCCGTTTTCCATCAAGTCACCAACTGGCTCATAGCCCTGCCCTGAAAGCGTCAGATGCCTATTGGGCAAAATTAAGTCCGTGACCAGCATTTGATTCTCGGTAAGAGTTCCTGTCTTGTCGCTGCAAATGACTGTAGTGCAGCCAAGCGTCTCTACAGCAGCCAACTGTCGTATCAACGCACCCGCCTGTATCATTCGTCTGGTCCCTGCCGCCAGCGCCAGAGTAGCTACAACAGGCATTCCCTCAGGAATCGCAGCGACCGCGAGGGCAATACTGGTCTGCAATAGGAGTCCGATATCGGATTTGTTGATCAGCCCGATCACGAATAGAAGAGCGCAGAGTGCTAATGTCAACCATGTCAACTGTTGACCTAGCTTCTCCAGCTGTTCTTCTAAAGGTGTTCTTGTATTCACCGTCTCGGATAGAAGCCGCCCCAGACGTCCTATTCTGGTGTTATTGCCGGTGTCAGTGGCGACGCCTCGCGCGCGTCCGGAAAGGACGAGTGTACCTTGATAAGCACGGTTCTTCTCTTCGCCCTCGAGATCAGAATCGCTTCCTGCCTGTTTATAAACCGGAACACTTTCGCCCGTAAGCATCGATTCTTCGATGCTCAGCGCCGCCGTTTCGATCAGGCGCAGATCTGCTGGAACACGATCTCCTGCTTGCAATATGACCAGATCGCCTGGTACCAACTGCCGTGCTGGCAGGTTTTGTTGCATACCGTCCCGTATGACGTGGCAAGTCGGCCCAGCCAAACTTTCCAATGCTTCCAGAGACATCTTGGCTTTCATCTCGGTTACGAAGCCGAGCAACGCGTTTATAAAGACCGCGATAAAGATAGCCGTAGCCTGAACTGGTTCGTCCATGAGCAATGACAAACCTGCAGCAATCAGGAGCAGCACGACAACGGTGGACTGGAACTGGCGAACGAGTATGGTGAAAGCGCCCGCAGACGGACGAGAGGAGAGCTCATTGAAACCATACGCCGATAACCTCTCACGGACCTCTTCGCTCGTCAGTCCGTGGGTCGGGTCTCCTCCCGTTTGAACGACAACCCTGTCGGACCTTGGATCCATGTCTTTTGAGGTGTGAGTGATCATGTAAAGTCATCCATAGAGCATGTCTGGGCTGAACACACTTGTACGTTCTTTTCGCCATTGCCAATAACGAAACAGCGCGGCAAGCGACTCTTGTTTTAAGTCTATTTGTTGCAGGTACGGGACAGCAACGGCCATAAGGACGATGGTGATAATCTAAAGGATTAGCTTATCCAGTAGAACACCGCCACAAGTAAGCTGTTTTATGGCATTATTGCTCTAAAACAGGAGGCGGGAGATGCATATACTATTGGCGCTGGATGGAAGCGAATTCAGCCAGGCGGTTTGTGATTTCGTTATCAGCGGTCAATTTGTCCAAAAACCTGATTTTACCCTGATGTATGTACAGGAGCCGCTTCTCATTGGAAGTATCCTGAGTGTTCTTCCATCAGCACTTCTCAATGAGATGAAAGAAAAGGCTTTAACGCAGGGTCAAGAGGTTGTTGATTCGATTAAGCAGAGACTGAAAGCGCATTTTCCCGAATCTAAAATTGAAACGGTAGTCGTTGAGGGTTCGCCAAAGCAAGAAATTGTCGAGTTTGCTGAGAAGGAGAATGTTGACATGATCATTCTCGGTTCTCACGGTAGGTCCGGAGTAGAACGTTTCGTGCTTGGCAGTGTTTCCCAGTCGGTTTGTGCAGCAGCGCCTTGTTCTGTCACGGTTGTAAAACAAAAGAAGGGTTCGTAAGTTCTGAGTATCGGGCAGCACCCTCGTCCGAACGGCTGTTTGGTGAGCCTTCGTGTTCATGTTGCGAACGATTTTGTTCTTAGGAAGCGCTTACCGATATCCTTTTTGCCGAAATGTTCCGCGTTCTGAATTAGAAGTTTTTGCGCGGACTTGCTGCATTGGCGCTTTTCCAACGTGCTAGTTTTCAATCGTACACTTGATTACGTGAGTCGCTCTGCTCTCGTGGGGCAGATCACTTGCGCTGCATCAGCAGAGGTAAAAAGTATGATCGGGAAAGTGAAACGATTACTTGCGCTAGGCTCATCGATAGCGATTCTTGCCGGATTGTCGGGCTTCGTAACGACGGACGCTATGGCACGTAAAGGTGATAGATGCCACACATCGTTTAAGCATACCGGCTGGCAAGCCAACCGAGCAAACTGTGGGAGGCGCGCATTCGTGCGCGGATCAAACCCCTATCACACCAGCCAGTTTAGCCAGGTGCATTTTTCGAAAAATCTGCATAAAAAACGCTGGCATGCGAACCATCGCAGAAGAGTAGCCAACCGCACTTTTCATAGATTCGTTCATTAGCCGAATAGAATAGTTCATCAGGTAACATCCATCGGTGCAATAAGTGTCGATGGATTGTATTTGCACCAAAAGCAGTGACTTCGCTGTGTAACATCT
>CAYTDR010001056.1:0-3113 GCA_964436185.1 uncultured Candidatus Obscuribacterales bacterium
CCGGCTGATATACACCAACAGACACATGGTACTGAAGAATGTCCTGTAGCGTTTCCATTTGTTCAGGCTTAACTAAACCCTCTACTGTTCCGGGAGGAAGGTTGTCAAATGCTGCATTCGTAGGCGCGACCCTGGCTGCTCGCGATCAGGCGAACCAGAAAAGAGCGGTTAGAGGAAGATACGGCTGGGATGAGAAACGAAGAGAAGAGCAATCGGCCAGATTCACAAAGAGAGTACTCTATCCTGGCGATACTACCAGCGGTTTCATCTATTTCGACAGCTGGCTGGAAGGAGAAATGACTATCTCTATTCCGGTAAGCGACTTCAACAATGACAAAGACGCCGCTATGCTGTCAGCCAAGAAAACATTTTAGCGGCGGTTCAGCACTGCTTCGATGACTTTTCAGCAGATTTGCTTACCGATAGCCGTTGGTCAACGTATCTACAGAAATAACGCCGACGTCCTTCAGCAATTGCGCTTGCGTTTGGTTGACTGTCGTAATCGCGCGCGCCTGATTCGAAAGTGCGTGAATGTATGCGTTTTGGGAGGCAATCAACTCGAGATTGCTTCCCAGACCGGAGCGAAGACGCAACCTTGCCATCCGCAGAGCCTCTCGAGCATATCCGCTAGCCGACGCGTTAGCGTCAACTCTCCTCTTCGCCACTTGAACTCCCAGGTAGGTCGCATGCACTTGCTTCATTACCAATAACAGCTCCTGATTCGCCTGCAACATTGCTTGCCTGGAGAGAGAGCGTGCAGAAAGGATAGTGCAGACTGGAGAAACTCCAAGGTTGAACATGTTCCAGTTGAAGTTCATACCCATCTGGAAATTCTGGGAATGTCCAGGAAAGATCCCGGCGCTTGCGGTGTTGCTTCCCTGAATGTTGGAAGTGGTCGGTCCTCCGGTAATCGCACTGGATCCGAAAGTCGGCTTTACCGCGCCGGACGTTACAAGGCTGCCGCTCTGAACATTCGCAATCGGATTGCCCCCACCACCGGCGACAACATCCGACAATGTGTTTGCGCCTTCTTGCGCAGTATTGGACTCTCCCGGACTGAAACTGGCGGTCTGATCGAGAGCGGTATTTGTCACGACTCCGATGTTCTCCTCCGCTTGTGCGACTTCCGCGGCAGCCACGCCGTTGAGCAGGTCGACATTCTGAGGAATGTTGATGTTGGTCTGAGCGACCGTATAAGTAGTAAAAAGTGAAACCTGCGGATAGTAGGCAGCGGTAGCACTCTGGACCGATCTGCCAGCAGCCAACCGGAAGTTCTCGTACTGCCGCAACTCCGGTCGTTCCTTCAAAGCCACGTTTTCATAATCGACGATGTTCAGTTGAGCACTCAGTATCTCCTGTTCCTTCAGCACCGTCTCCTTTGGAAGGAAGTTGATCAATAATGGTGCGTTCAACACGAAACAAAGCGCCATAGCGGCGCTTCGTGTAGCAAGCTGCTGTTGGTAGAGTTGCTCCTTCTCGTTTGCCAACTGTGTCCTTGATTGCATGATATCGAATTGAGTGGCTACACCAGCCTGATAGCTGCCTTCGATCAGACGGAGATTAGTCTCAGCGAGAGTGACACCTTTCATTCGGATCTTCAAAAGCATGTTTTGCAGTACGAGATCGGAATACTTTTTGTACGCATCTAAAAGCGACTCTTCTATGCTGTTTTGGTAAGACTCCTTCCACGCTCGATTTCGGTAGTGTTGACCGAGCGCGCGGTAGAACACGGCTCCGCCAAGAAACACCGGATAGCGAACCTCATTGATGTACAACTGTGATGGCGCTTTGGTGTCGGGAAACACCGTGTAACCAGTTTTCCTGTATGTCGTGGAGTATGTGGGAAGGAACCCTGCAGCAGCGGCGACCAATTGCCCCCGCTGATAGAGATAACTTTCACGGGCGATTTTGATTGGCAGATTATGTTTCAGAACATGCTCGAGAACATCTTTCAAGGTTATGCTTTCGTTATAGCTGGCTTCCAGTTTGATAGCCTCTCCGAAGGACCATCCTTCAGGCTCTATCGATGGCTCAGCGAGGTCCATCGAGGCATTCGCCTCATGAGAACTTTCGATTTCGGGCAGCGGCAAACATCTCGGATTTGCCAGTGCAAGCTTGTCTTCTACGCGCTTTGTCGTACCAGAACCGCTCGTGGTGTCGTTCGCTTGCGCAATTCGCCTGACGTCAGACGGTACAGCAATAGCGGCTTTCGACACGGCACCAGGAGTGCTGCCGGACATCGTCCCCTCAACTCGAGTGGATCCAACATACTCTGCTGATTGAGCGGAAGCGCCAGACTGCACAGCCACACCAGCTGTGATAAGAATCGCCATAGCCTTCCGCATCGCACCGCTCATGATATCACCAGAATTTGAAGAACGGTCGATTCTTTCTAGGCGCCTTCTTGTCTCCGGCGTATCCATCCACCAACCCATCGATCGAGATCAATCCGGTGGCATGGAGAAGTCCTGCCTGTGCCTTGTTGGAGGCGGTAATTGCCTGTGCTTGGGTAATCAGGGCATTGATATAAGATTTCTGCGCCTCAATCAACTCGAGATTGGTGCCCAGGCCGGAGTTCAATCGCAAATGTGCCAGTCGCAACGCCTCTTTGCCTGATGCTGCTGCGCCGGCCGCAGCATCGATTCTGTTGCGCGCAATCGTGGACTGATCGAAATTGGTCCTCACTTGTTGCATGACGGTAAGAAGCTCCTGATTAGCCTGCACCATCGCCTGCCGGGAAAGAGCTCGCGCTGAGACTATATTAGCCGCATTCAACGCACCCATATTTGAAAGCGTCCAGGTCAGGTTAAAGCCGAGCTGGAAGTTCTTGGTGTCACCGGTGAAGACACCAGCATTTTCTAGAGTAGAGTCGGAGGCGTCAGAGTTTGCATTCGACGATACTTTCGTATCCGCATAAGCTGTAAAAAATGAAACATTCGGATAGAGCGGCGCCGCAGCAGTTTGTACCGTGCGGGCCGCAGCCAGACGAAACATCTCGTACTGGCGCAGTTCCGGTCGATTCTCTATGGCCTCGCCAACATAGAAATTAATCGGCTTTTCTTCTAAACGAGGAAATAAATTCGCTTCGCTGAGTGCAGACTGTTTTGGTATCA
>CAYTDR010001057.1:0-3109 GCA_964436185.1 uncultured Candidatus Obscuribacterales bacterium
GCTTCTCGGCTTTGCAACTGTGACAACATTTCAGTTATGCCCGCCACTGCTCTGGTAGCGCTGTCAGATTGAGTCCGAGGGAGAGTGATGTTTTCAATGTTCAGCTCGCTGTCGTCTATTAGATGAGGCGACAGAGACTCGACGACTTCTTGCAACCATTCTCTTGCCTGTGCCATCTCCTCCGGATCGGTGATGGTACGCCTGGTTCCTGGAGAACCATTTTCTCCCGGCTCGAACACTCGAAACAAGCCATTCGAAAACTCAATCACGGTGCCGTCGGGCATTTGTCGCGTAAACTCGGTTACCACTAAATCGGGACCGGCTCCGGAAGCCCGGATGTGCTGCAGTAACCCATTATCGTTTTCGAAGCGGATATCGACTCCGTCGTCCGTGCGAGCTATGGTGCCGGTTTCTAACACTCCAGCATTTGAGTCGTGGGTCTGGTATTGTCTTTCGGTTTCGGTGACAGCGACGGAGAATTCAGTCGGACTACTGACGAACATGTTCGCGGCATTTGGGTAAAAGGCATAGAGCCGCTCGCCATTGTCTCCTGAGGATCTTTGCTGAACTGCTACGACACTGATCTCCTGGTTCATGCTCCCACACAGCAGGTCGCCGGATGCATCAAAAACCTTGCTCGACGTTAGCCTTTCCGCCTGATCGACTGAGTGGTCATGGACCTGATTCTGAACGTCTGTCGGTTCTTCTAATGTTTCGACCGGTTCGATTTGAGGGTTTTCCGCCGGATCATCATAGTCAGCCATATAAACCGCCTTAATTTGAGAAACAGGCATCAGCCTATTGATATGTTCCCGCTCGCTGCCAGTAATGATTAGCGCCGGTAGCTCGAAATTTGAGATTGGTTTCTTGATTTGCTCAGCGTGTATCCGGCCAATCATTCCAGTGGCCACACGGCCAGCAGTTCATACTATGCGGTTCCCAATCAAGCGCATAGGCGAGAACGAACACAGCTGAATTCGCGTTTCCGCAGCGAAACCTCAAGGTCCTGGATCTGTAAGAATCCGTGGTTGTTCTCGCGCTAGGCAGAAAGGAAGATTTATCGCACAGTGTGAGTTA
This sequence comes from uncultured Candidatus Obscuribacterales bacterium, assembly GCA_964436185.1. GTDB lineage: Bacteria > Cyanobacteriota > Vampirovibrionia > Obscuribacterales > Obscuribacteraceae > CAYTDR01. The sequence goes on from CAYTDR010001057.1 coordinate 1,078, forward strand.
GAACTTGCGGACTATAGTCAAAACGATTATCCGGTTTGAGAAATTAATCTGGCATTCATTGCTGTCACGTTTTTGTAACCATTGACTGTTGTAATGATATTGCGCACAGTTTTGATGAGGGGCATCGAGAATGAAGGGTGAAACAGAACAGGGCGGACAGGGTTCTCTCGACCCAGAACAGGTGCTTTCAATGACGTTTTGGGATAACTATTCCACTGACGACCAGCAGATCTATTTCAATGTCTATTCGAAAAGGTCTGGTTCGTCGACGAACAATTTGCTTGGTAATGCATTGGCGAGTGACAAGTACATCGAATTCAACCTCAAGCTCTACCAATAACTAGCAAGCGCTCTCAACTTCAGCTTTACCAGTAGTTTCATAAACCTTTGGCGTTTACTTCGCTTTTCGAGGAGAGTCATATGTTGTTGATCTTTTGTATCGAATTCAATAATGAAGAAGAACCCGTTTTCGTGCTTCGTGGCCGTGAGCAAAATGAACCCTCGACAGCATCGGAGTGGTACAACGTTCTTTGATTCTCGCGATGCCACCAATTTCAGTGGCGCGTCATTTAGTCAGTAGGTGTCAAGGTGTTGAAGCGGCGGACGTCTTTAGCGTAATCCAGAAGCAACTACCGCCTTCGGCCGGTCGAGTGTAGCCGATCTCGCCTCCATGTCCTTCTACAATCATGCGAGAAATGTAGAGTCCCAAACCGCTGCCCACTTTTCGTATTGCATCCGGTTGTTCCAGTTGGGAGAATCTCAAGAACAGCCGTTCTTCATCCTCAGCCGGAACTCCCGGTCCTTGATCGATCACTTCCAGCCGTATAGTGCCGCCTGTTGAAATCGATTTAATCGTAAGGACGCTGTCTGACGGAGAGAACTTGATTGCGTTGGACATCAAATTAACCAGCACCTGAATCATTTTATCTGCATCGCAGTATATTTTCGTGCCACCATCTGAGGAGATCGATATCGTCACTTTCTTGGAGTCTGCCATTCCACTGACCGCCTGCTCCGCCGGTTCGATTATGTCAGAAACCGCATGCCAGCCCTCGTCAAACTCCAGTTGGCCGCTCTCGATTTTCTCAATCTCGAGCAGTCCGTCTGCCAGCCGGATCAGGCGCTGGATCTCGCTGTCAGTCCTTCGAATCTTCTCCTTGACCTTGGGAATCAATGACTCCTCGTAGAGCTCCAGAATCATTGTAAGACTCAGCCCCACTGAGGTTAATGGCGAGCGAATGTCATGGCTGACCATGGCCATCAACGCGCGTTTCATTCCTTCCGCTCTTGACCGTGCTTCTGCCATCTCGCGAAATTTGCTGTCCAGCTCACCGACCTCATCTTTGCCGCCGACAATCGCCAGATTAGTGTTTCCCTTCGAGAACTGGTCGATATTATTCATCAATACGGTCAGCCGGCGAAGCGTCTTTTGCCCGAACACGGTGGCGAGAATGATAACAATCAACGCGTCGCAAACACCAGCGATGACAATCAGATTGAAGAGCTCCTGACGTGCCCTTACCGATTCGGGGTTGAGCGCCTCATGTACAGGCCTGAAATGTGCAACGAGTCGTTTCTCGTCCTTGATGATCTGGTTGAAAGTTGCAACAATCTCTTCAAACAACTCTCCCTCATGGACGAAGCGCGCCAGCGTGAGATCCGCGATGCCACCTTGGAGCGAGCCCCCAGCATCGGACATGAGATACTCGAAGCGTTTGAGCTTTTTAGCGTAGGCTTTCACCGTCTTTCGCGCTTCCGGGTCGTCTTTGACCAACTGCGAAAGTATCTGCAGCTTCTTGCTGACCACCGATTCCACTTCTTTTCTTAGCTTGGCTATTGCGTCAGTGTCGAAGAAATGACGCGCGCGGAAGAAGGAAAGATATTGAACGAGCGCGGCTCGGACGTCCAGGCAGGCAGCAATTATCTGTTTTGATGAGGCTTCCCTTGCGGCAGCCCTGTCGACCCTCACCAGGTTTTCCAGGAGGACTGCACCAAAGACGAGCTGAAAGACCAGAGGCACCATTAGCAGTAT
>CAYTDR010001058.1:0-3108 GCA_964436185.1 uncultured Candidatus Obscuribacterales bacterium
TAGCTCTTTCGTTGGCCCATGAGACAAACGAGGCGAAACTGTTGTCTACTTTTACTTTGGCAAGAGCTTCTCTAATTCCGTTCCACCCGCCTCTAATCAACGGAATCTGACGCGTCATGCACTCTCTGGAGTTGATTTCGCCACGTTCCCATTCGGTTTCTATCGATCTCCACTCTTCGTCGGCAAGCTCTTCTAACAAGAAATCGATGGTATCGCCCACGGTGATGGTGCCGTCAAAGTCACAAAAAATCTGCACTTGCTTGAAGGACATTTCAACCCCGCTTGCTCTCTGTGATGACTATGTCCAATAGCTCGTGTGCTAGATCCATCTCGTCGTAGGTTATTTCCAGAGATGGTGCCAGAGTGACGACGTTCTTGTAATAGCCGCCGATGTCCAGGATCAGTCCCATCTTTTGTCCGTTGACCTTGATGTTACCTTCTAGACCGCGTTGGAACATGCGATCGGCGAGTGTTCGGTTTGGCGTGTAGCCATCCTTTTCACACATCTCCATCCGCAGTGCCAAACCGGTACCATCGGCATCACCAATCTCAGGATGCTTTCCTTGTAGATCTTTTATTACTTCGAGGAAGTATTTGCCTTTTTTCGGCACCTCCTCGCCATAATTTCCCTCTTCGAAAATTTTCATCACTTCCAGTCCGGTGACCGTTCCCAGCGTATTGGAAGCGAACGTGGAATGCGTTGAGCCAGGTCCGAAGACCGATGGATTGATCAGTTCTTCGCGGGCCCAGATGCCGGACAGCGGATTCATTCCGTTGGTCAGCGCCTTTCCGAATACAACCACATCCGGTTTCACATGATGATGCTCGAGCGCCCAAAGCTTTCCGGTTCTATAGAATCCCATCTGAATCTCGTCATCGACCAAGAGAATTCCATGATCTCTCAGAACCTTGGCCAGTCGCTTCAGATAGCCATCCGGCATACTGATGTAGCCGCCGGTTCCTTGCAAAACCTCGATGAACATTCCAGCAAATTCTGATTGCTTGCTCTTCGGGTTCCACCAACTCGTATACTCATGCTCAAACTTACGTTCGATCTGTTGAACGCAGAAAAGCTCGCAGGTTTCTTGCTTCTTACCGTAAGGACAACGGAAGCAATATGGATACGGCACGAACTCAGCCCGATCACCAAATTCACCATAGCCTTCGCGATAACGATAGGACGAAGTGATCGCCGACGCGGCCAGGGTTCTGCCATGGTAGCCGCCTTCAAAGGCGAGCATGCGGCTCTTGCCGGTTCTTCTGCGAATAAGTTTGATGGCGTCCTCAATTGCCTGAGAGCCACCAACGTTGAAGTGAACACGCCCTTTCTCATCGAAGCGGCGTTTAAAACTATTGACCAGCTTGTCTGCGAGCTGGATCTTTTCCTTATGCAAATACTGGCTGGCTAGCTGCGGAAGTGTGTCGATCTGTCGTTTCAACGCGTCGTTGACGCGCTTGTTGGCATAGCCGAGATTGACCGCTGAGTACCACATTTGCAGATCGAAGAATGGCTGATCTTGCCTGTCGTACACATAACTTCCCTCGCAACGCTCGAACAACTTCGGTTGCTCAGCGTAGTGAACCGTATCGCCATGAGAGCAAACATCAGTCTCAAGGGCAAGTAAAGACTGTTCTTCCGTGCGAACAAACGAGTCTGCTTCATTGACGTAGCTGACGCTATCAATGGGAGAACTCCCTGTTACTGTGCCGAAAGAATCTGCTTCAGGACTCATATTGGCCGAACCAAAAAGTCCGATGCGATTAGATTTTGTATCTGTGCTCATAGTCTAAACCTGATCTGCGAAGCCAGCGCTGGAACCTACTGCCAACGTGACCCAGTTGGTGTTTCCGGATGAATTTAGGCGCCCTCAATGTTACGCTACTTTTGGAACAGAAGCGGCTCAGTCTTACTCAATCAAGCCGCCGCAACATCTGCCAACAGGCACTCTGTTTGCTAAAACCGAAACGTTATGGCTGCGTAAATTAATTGCTGAAAACAAGTCCATCACAATTATGCCTTGAAATCCGTCTCTATTTATTGACAAGTCAATCACGCGAGACGCTTATTCTTCCGGGTTCTTCAAGTCTTCTGTTCTACATATATATCGAGAAGATTTCCGACTAACAATTCGGCGACCCCAAAAGGCCTTCCTTGAAGCGCCGGAGCCAGCCTGGATATACGGCACATATACCGACACGCATATGCAAGAAGTTGCACTTCAAACGTCGAAGCGAAATGCTACGCATTCACTTCGGAGCCGCCTGGAGCGCAGTTGAACGACACATGCAGCTCAGGCACCACTCGACGCTCCTCTTTTTGCTTAAGAGCGATCGCAATGCCGAGGGTGCTAGATGGTGAAAATCTGTTTGGTCACAGTCCAACTATCCCCAAAGAACTTTGAGCCATCCATGATCATTATTAGTCGCTTATCATTTTTGTTCTTCTGTGAAACGACCAACTTCACTTCACAAGATGGATTCTGTTCATGAATCTTTTGATTGACTAGCTCGGCCAAATTGATGATTGCATCTTCATTGCCGTCTTTGACTGCCTCTTTGAAGAGTCGCATGAACTCGTCGACCATGCCGGCGAGCAACATCCTCGACATCTCTAGAGCGTTCTCTGCCGTGATCAACGAATTTTCCCTGTTCTGGCTCATGAACATATAGTCCCCCGTGCTAGGCACTATTCCACGAATACGTGGCTGCCAATCCACCTAAAAAAGCTGGGGGGTTTCCCTCACTTTTCTGTAACTCACAAAATTCTTAATTAGCCCGGCATTCCGGGAGCCTTTGCCCTTTTCAAGCTTGTTGTCAGTAATTCTGAGTTAGATATCCAATTCAATCAACAGACATATGAGACAATAACCCTCCTGTCACATAGATTGAGTGGGGAGAGGAATTTGCGGATATGAGAGGACCGCAACTACTGGAAGAACGTCGTGTCTTTCATGAGCCTGATCAGCTCAGTCCGCACGAGTTAGATCAAATCGCCCGCAGTCCGAAAAAGGCACTGCTACTCTCGATCGTGCCCGGACTTGGGCAGATTTATACTGGCGAGACCAGCAAAGGCGTACTCTACCTCATTGTCACTGCCGCCAGTGTTCT
>CAYTDR010001059.1:0-3100 GCA_964436185.1 uncultured Candidatus Obscuribacterales bacterium
AAGTACCTGCAGGGCTGGAATCCATCATTATGCGCTGCCTGGAAAAGGAGCCATCAGATCGATACCAATCGATGGATCATTTGCGGAGCGATCTCGAGCTAGTAGCGACAGGACAAAAACCGAAACAGTCGAGGAAGCACCTCCGTTTCAAAGCCATGCCTGTAACAACGCTTTTGGTCCTCACTGTCGCCCTCGTCGGTTTTCGAATCCTATCTTATTTGCTCAGCACTATGTTCCATTATTTGCCTGACATACTGGCACCAGGTTTGGGTAAACAACTGCATCTTGATCTCATTTTCCAGATTGCAAACATGGGACTCAATGTAGTCGTTCTCTTGTGTGCAGGACAATGGCTGATGGTCGTTCGTCAGTTTTGTCGAAAACGCGGTATGGAAAAGAATGCAAACAAGATTGTGCACCATGAACTTTGGAGCGGAATCACACTATCGTTGCTCATGATTGGTGGTGTATCAATTGCTGTTGCGCTTATGACGCAGTTTTCGTCACCCATGGAGCTGCCTATGATCAGCGGCAGCATTGCATGGTTCTCATTCATGTTGGCGTGTCTATCCTCCTTCATCTGGTTATTCACAAAGACGGCATCAATGATCTTGCATGAGTCTGCCTTCCGGCGGAGCGTCAAAGCCGTTTCAACAGTCGCGCACAACCCTACTTTCATGATGAGTTTTGTCATCCTCTGTATGCTGTCTGCAGGAACGATAGTAATGATGAACAGGCCACAACTGGCTTGGGTAGCCTATTCTAACGGGGCAATTCGTGCGCAAGGACCCTACGATATATCTGAGCGAAAAGAAAGACCTTCGCACACTGACGCTGCATGCGATACCGCAATTTTCATCAATCCTGATTTCGTCGAAGCGCATTTCGACCGAGGTTTGAGCAGGCTCGTCGCCGGTCGTACTGATGCAGCAATTGATGATTTCTCAAAAGTAATCAGTCTCCATCCCGGAACGCCTTTAGAAATCAAAGCGCTTAGACATAGGGCAAAATACTATTTCCAGTCACATGAATATGCCAAAGCAATCGCTGACCTGACAAGCATCACCAAGCTTGATCCGGATACAGGCAAGGGTCGGACGATTGGGCCCGGAGAACACGACTACTACAACCGAGCAATGTGCTTTGAAGCCCTCAAACAGTACAAAGATGCCCTTTCTGACTACAACAAAGCAATTGAGCTTTCTCCAGGCCATCCCTGTGCATACCTCGGTCGCGGAAGAGTAGCCGAGCAAATGGGAAACGTTGGACAGGCTTTGTTCGACTATGCTTCTGCCATCAGCCAGGCACCGGCAAACTTGGAGAGCTACCTTGACCGAGCAGCCCTGTACAAAAAGCTCGGCGAAACAGAAAAAGCAAAAGAGGATTACAGAGCACTCCTACGGAACTACGAACCTGTTATTCCGGCCACAAACACGCCCCTGGCGTACAATCCCTACCACTGTCAGGCAATAGCCGAGCGAGAACTCGGAATTCAAAACCCCGACGCAGAGAAAAATTTGGCTAAGGCATCTGCCTACGACAAAGAACGCGACAAGCGAATAAAAGAAATGGACGAGCGCCATTATTTCAGCATTTAGAGACAGCTACTCAAATCTGCTTGACCCTGATGAAGAGCTAATTTTGAAAGAGTGCCGAGAGCCAGAATTGAACTGGCGACACAAGGATTTTCAGTCCTCTGCTCTACCAACTGAGCTACCTCGGCATGTTGGCAGTAAATTAACTGCGCCTTTGGCACAGCTACGAATGAAAATATACCACACTGTTGCGAACGCCTCCTTGTCAAGCACAAAAAGTCCTTCAATGAGCGAAACACTGAAAGAGACTGATATGTTAGGCGTTCAGGCTCTTGGAATTGCGAATCATTCGCCAGATTTGGTGATTGCTTCATTCATAAAGCATTAATCGCTTTGCAACCAGCCCGGTTTAAAGTCAGGGTCGGTCGGTTTGGCCCGGTTTAGTTATTGCCAAGAATGGATGTCACTTGGTCGGTTTCGCAAAGGTCTTGTCTTGCACACGCGTCTTTAATCGGCGCTTGAGTCCTATGGATCGGTTCGCTCCAATTCAATTCAAATTCATAACGGCATTCCAATGACGCTCTGTAGGTGACCGACAATGTTTCTTCAAAGCAGTCGAAAATGGGGAGCAAACAATCCTAAAGGGCTCTATACCCAATGCTCAAGGTGAACATTTGGTCAAGTCAATCCGAGAACAATCAAGTTGCCGATGAAGAGAAAGTCCTACTTTCTGTCGTCGTACAGCTTTTCCCTATATCACGCCATCAGGGACGTCACCGCGGATAGTGGCAAGACAATTCTTCAGAGGCAATAAGAAAACGATTGCATGGTTCATCTATCAGGCTAATAAGATGTTCTGCCCTAATATGAATAATGGCTCTGAGCAGCTGGGGCTTGGGAGATGGCACGGTTGAACACTCCGGCAATTCTCAAGCCTTCGGGCTCTTTCCTGACGAGGAAATCGGTTTGGAGAGGCTGAGTTGAGGGCTGTCCAGCGTATTGCATGACCAGCGTGCCTTTGACAGTAATCACTACAGTGCCATCGGGATTGATGGCCTCGGCCTCTACGGTTACCGGTTGGAATGCGGCTACCAGAGTTCCTTGAGCGATGCCCTGCGCAATCCCCTCGTTCCAGAAGGATGATTTAAACGTTTCAGCAGCGTCTGGAGACATCCACTTAAATGCTTCATCGTGGTTTTTGTTAGCAGTGCCTGCATGGTAGTCCATAGCGCCACCCAACCACCATTTTACAAAGTCACACGCCACAGTCGGTTCGACTGCCTGTTTTTGCGCTTCTGGTGGTTTAGCAGCGGCTTCCGGGGCACCAGGCGGTGGCGGCTGCTCTGCTTCTTCTTGCGCCTGAGCTCGATCTCCCTCAAGAGGCGGCTCGTGACCGGAGTCCATACCAGTCATGAATACGGCGATTACACCGATGACGACAAGCCCCATGAGGATCTTGTCTCGAAATATTCTTTGAATTAGTGCTCGAATGATGTCTTGGATCATAAACTGCGCCAGCCTTCGCGAGTTCAGAATAATGTTTGGATACTGAAATTCTGCGTCAA
>CAYTDR010001060.1:0-3097 GCA_964436185.1 uncultured Candidatus Obscuribacterales bacterium
TGAAGAGACCAATGAATCAGGGAACTAAATTAGAGAAAGGATCTGCAACCTAGCCAGCTTAACTATGAATCTTCAATATCACATGTTTGTACCGGGATTAAAACACTGTCAAAATACCGCTCTTGACAATACTCCACACGGTTCTTGTCATCGATCAAAGACTGTTCGTCCGTTTCGCCGTAAGCCTGCAGACTCCCTGCCAGTCGGTCTTTGCAAAACCTACGAAAGCCGCGCGACGGAAAGAATAAATTTCCCATCAGCTTTGGTTGTCATGCAGAAGCCCATCTGGTCGGGTGTTAACCCCTCCTGGAGAGCCGGCAACTCGATGGCTAAAACATATTGCACCGTATGCGGTGGCATTAGCACCTTGTCAATAACTACTTCCTGAGACGCCGGAGTTAACGATAAACAACAATATCGTCGCCCAAAAGGCGGCCAGGAAAAACAGCGAAATATCCATGGTGCTAGTCTTGCTGTGACAATACTGCCTGCAGGGTTTAACTATGCCTGCCACAGCAGATGAGTTTCGAGTAATAATTGTTCAACCCCGCTTTCCTTCACTTTTCAGGCACTAAAACACAATCCCGCTGACACTTTCGCATGCATCCCGGCCACCTTACGTGATGGCAGTCAACAAAGCGGCAAAGTGAAGGAAGTCGGACTTAATAAGCTTGGAATTGGTCCTAACCCCTGTGTTGCGTCACCAGTGACGGTTTCTACCCGAGAGGACTGAAATCATGCATTATGACCAAGATGAGTTAGCCAAAGCTCACGAGCAAGATGAAGTGATGATTGGGCGCGCCTTCCGGCAACTGGTCGAAGGCCTCCCCGCCAACCTGCTCAACTTCACTCACCTGTTCGCGCGCTGCCAGACGACACCGACGTACGAACAACGTCAGTTCAGCATCTACCCGGACGTTCAGGAGGCCGGCAACGCCGCCCTTCCGTTCGTGCGCTACGGTCTGACCCCACTGCGAGTGATGTACGTCACGCAAGCGCCCGTCGCTCTGGCGAAGCGCTTGATGCAGCACGGCAGCATGCCGCGCTCGCCAGCGTGCCTGTTCACCGCACAGTCGTCGGCTGACTTCCTCATCAACTCTCAGGCGCACCTGAGGGTCGCACCCGTCCTGCCACTGGATATGCTGGAACGTGAGATCGTGGGAGTGGCGCGTTGCAAGCCCGCCGTGGCCGACGCGCTCTTCTACTGGCTGATCGAGGTGAGTCGGCTCCGTCCGTGGTTGTTCCAGGACGGATTCGCCGAGTCGATTCCCAGCGCCACCAAGAACTGGGGCGAAGCGGCACCCGATGCGCCCGCCAGGTCACTGGCGTCCGCCGCGGGCATCGTCAAGATCACCCTCGAGCCTGAGATCATACCCGCCAACCTGGCAGACCGATGGACTCTACCGCGGCAGCAATCATGATGATTGCTCTGATGCGCTGAGCGTGTCATAGGACGTGATACGCGGAGGACGGAACGAGGCCGGGGCAACAAACCCGGTCCCTTTCCGTCCTTTGATCATTTCGCTCGCGCTGCTACTCAGTATAGTATCGCGACGAGAAGGTGAAAGCCGGGGCGATCCCGGCTTTCGGTCGCCCGTCCTGGCACCGGGAGCGGTGCCAGGGGAGCGAGGATTTCTCAATCGAACAACGTGAGCTGCCTGTAGGGACGCGGTTTTTCCTTCGCCGCCGGCGTCGTCGTGGCACCAGTCGCAGTAGCAGGAAGTTTCGCCTGACGCTCCGCTGCTGCCTGCCGTGCCGCTGATGCTACCTGCGATGCTGTCGGAGTCGCCGGTGTTGCTGTCGGAGCCTGCGTTGCTGTCGGAGCCGGTGCTGGTGTGGACTCACGTTTGAGCGTGAAGGTCACACCCCAGGTACCGAGCCGATAGCAAGCCAGTTGATCCTTGAGCGACGCCAAGCCGGTGATGACCAAGCCGGCCTTCCGGTCGCGGTCGGAGAACGACTCGTAGAAGCTGTTGTCCCTGGTCACGATGTTGAGGCGGAACGTGCGCCAGAGCTTGCCGTCGTAAACGGCAACGCGGAACTGTCCGGACGCGACGGGAGCGCTTTTCGCCCTCGCGCGCTGACACCACAACTTCAGGTCGCCGCGTTTTACGTCCCTCTGTTTCTCCAGGTCCCTGGAGGGATAGAGGTCCGCCAGTGCGTTGATTGTCCAGACCCGTCCCGTAAGCGGGATAGGTTCCGGGGGGTCTTTCTTGCTCATTGTGTGCTGTCCCTCCATTTTTCCGGGTTGGTGGATAGGTAGAGGTCCGCGAGCGCGCAGGTTATCCGGAGCCGACCGATCATCATCGGAATCGGTCGCGGAGTTTCCTTCCTGCTCATCGAGTTGACTCCTTTGGGCACGCTAAACAAGAGAGCATATGTAATCGCAGACGACCTCCGAGGTTGTGCCTGCGTTTGATCAGGACGGCGAGCTGATTCGTCATCCAGCACTATCGTGCCAGCGAATCCAGCTTGCCGAGAGCGAGAAGCTAACGTCTAACAGTAAAATCGAAAACCGACACTATCGAACAAAGCGACTGACCAAGACTGGCATGGCCAGAGCTGTTATTGGGAAAGCTAGTTGTGTTCGTCTGGTGCTTGTGGTCGATACGGAAAATCTATTTATAGATGAATGATTATTAGAACCTACTAAAGTTTTTGTTAGCAGACAATAGCAATAACTGCTAATTAGTTCTTGGATGCATGATCTTAAAGAGCTGCATTCGTACTTCCCCTCTTCAGTGCGGGAAAGCAATCGCTAGCGAGGATAGACTAACCCGAATCTGAGGACTCATGCAAGACCTGGCGCAATGCGTGTAGTGAATGTGGCAAGTGACGGTCTTGTTGCTTGATCCATCGGAGTCTTAGCGCCATATCGCAAGGAATCATCGTAAAAGCGAGATACCCTCTGACACATTCCCGAAGCCTCAATAGCAAAACCTTTATTGGTCGTGTCGTCGAAAAATACTAGACGGTCGAACGGATCGACACTCAGATGAACGTCCTGCTGTCCGCCGGATTGCAACTTTCTGTCCATGCTCCGGACAAGCTCGATCAATTCTTCATCGCGGTGCGACAGACCGAACAGCGGTTGACC
>CAYTDR010001061.1:0-3097 GCA_964436185.1 uncultured Candidatus Obscuribacterales bacterium
TGTACTGCCCCTCAGCGATACCTGTAGGGTTCTTCTCATCTATCCATCGGTCTGAGTACTTGCCAGATCCAAGGGATTGGCGAAGGTATGTTTTGCCATTTGCCTCAGTCACACGAACAAGCTCATTCTTGTCCCATCCGAAGCTACGTTCTAATTGTGTTCCATTCTTCGAGGGCGGTGTCTTGACGTGTACGATTTTGTCACCGTGCTTGGTGATGGACTTTCCGTTTGGATAAGTAAAAGTGACAGTTCCATTTGCATGCCTTGTGGTCAACAGACCGGCTTCGTCTTTCCATGAATAATCACCGTCGGCAGTGACACTATCTTCGAGAGACCTCACTTCTTTTCCATCATTGCTTGTCCATTTATCGAGATAGGCACCATTCTCCTTCATTCGGGTATATTTCAATCCATTCGGACTGTCATAGCTAACTAGCGTTTCTCCATCCCATTTGAACTTCATGAGTTTGTCGTCAGACGTCATGACGTGACTTACTTTGCCCTTCCATTCCCTGACGATGGAACGACCCAGCCCGTTTTTTTCTATTCGGTATGACTCTTCTTCAGAAAGTTTGACTGATTTTGCACCGGATTTGATCAGATTATCCAGGATGATGTTGGCGTCTTGTCTGTATCCGTACTCGCTGCCTGCCATTGCAATTCTGGCCACTCTAGCCAGGGCTTTGTCTTTATCAGTTTGGGTAAAACCTGAATTTTCCGATTGGAGTATAACCCAGGCTGCGGCAAGTTGAACTTTCTCCGTACCGTCCATTTTTTCATTCAAGGCCTTGGCTCGTGCTGGAACATCGGGGTTAGCAGCGTTTTGCTCCCCATCTGAAAGGGCGCCGAGATATGATTTGATTCGCGCATCGTTCGAATCAGTAATAGGTTGTCCCTTGAAGGCTATGAAAAGCTGGCTCACGACAGTGTCGGAATCCGCATCCTTAACGGCGTTGGCTAGAGCCGTCGCGCGTCTCTCGATTGTGAGTTCATTCGGCTTTGTATCGGACCAGACTGGCATTATCCGATCGCGAAGGTCAGCGAGCGTTTGTTGAGCTACTTCCCGCAGTTCGGGGAACACCTTTTCTTGAATAACTGCTTCAAGATGCGGATATACTTCTCGTGTTTTGTGCTCTTTCAGTATCTCGAGCATCTTGCTTTGCAGTTGCACGAGCTCCTTTCGTCTGCTTGGAGATTGGTGTCCGAGTTGGGTCTCGAAGGCTGCAAATACTGCTTCCGAAACAATCAATTTCATTTCTTCGGACTTGTTTGAAAATTCATTCAAGGCATCCAACAGTATCATTTTAGTGTGAGGTTCCAGATTTGGATTGACGAGACCATCTCTGATTCCCTTTCGAAGCTCGTTTCTGGTTTCCGCGCCAAGCTTGCATAGTTGTTTCACTTCTTGTGCTGCTGCAGGTGCCATGCTATCTGTGCTAATAGCCAGCCAGACAAGGGCCATCCGAGCATTGTGACCATCTTCTCTGTTCGCTAAGCCAACTAGATCGTTCCATTGACCAATGCGCCTTCGATCTACCTCTGTTCTCGCCTGGTTTTGATTTTGCAAATCAGTCTGCGCGCTAGTGAAGAGGTACATCCAATACGCCTTTGCCGCATCGGCGGCTTTGTCCATCTCCTTTTCGTGAATCTTCGGATCTAGATTCTTGAACGCACCGCTCTTAATTTGTGCACTAAACCAATCTTTGCCGACGTCAGGATTATCGGTTTGCGCGTTCTTTAGCTCGTTTACTGTTTTCTGAAATTGTTGGACATATTGGGTATCGCGGATGGGGCGCCGCTGCTGTTGGCGAATTCGCAGCAAGGAGACTCTTACGGCAGGGTCGTTCTCTTGTTCAAGAGCATCGACTGCGAATTTATACAGTTGAGGAGCTTGTAGATCAATCAGGGTGTTCACTGCTGCTGCACGAACTTTTGCATCTTTCTCAACAGCAAAGTCAGCACACTTTCTAAGTGATTCGATGGCGCTTACTTGATTAACTCTTGAAAGTCCTTGAATGGCAGCAACTCGCAGGAGAGGAAAGTTTTCGGCGAACCTGTCTGAGTTATCTCGATCGATGAACGAATGAAGCATCTGACCAACGTATGATTTTTCGGATGGAGTCGTTGTCCATTTTTCGAGATTCTTGATCAGCTCAATTTTTAGCTCGACGTTTGCCCTGGTGGTTTCCTGTGAGAGAATCTGAACGAGCTTTTCTTTGCTTGATTGCTCGAGATCCGCCGGCTGGTCAACTTGCAATTCATCGAAAGCAAATCTTGAAACGGAAGGATGATTGATTGACATCAAGTCGACCAGAGACTTGTTGAATGTCTTATTGTTAGTCAGCCCTCCCAGATCTTTCAGGTTCCGTAGTGTCAGGAGTGCGTTGAGCCGAGTGGACGGACTTGGACTTTCTTTGGCTTCTTTCTGCAAATGTTTTACAAAAAATTGCGAAAATGTACCTTCTTCAGCGGCTCGAGTTTGAAATTCTTTGGCAAATGAGCCGATTAAGTTGTTTAGGCGATCGACATCGTGTTCCTCACCTACCGAATGCAGAACAGCCCCCGCCAGCGCGCGCAGATCTTTGTCTGTTCCCTCTGCCGCGACATTCTGAAGGACTGCTAACAATTCTTTTGAGCTATTGCCCGAAAGTGCTGCCTGAATCTCGAACCTTTCGCTTGAATGCATCGATTCCATAGATAGTTCCAGGTCCATAACAGAGCGAAGGATGGTACCCATCTGGAGGATAGCCGTTTCCTTTTCGGATCTGGTTGAATTGGGTGCGTTCACAGCTTCCCTGACGATTGATACGTAGGAGAGGGGAGAGCGTAAGCCACCGCGAGCGAGAAGATCACCCACCACCATCCTGCGAGATTGATCGGAGCGGTCGAGAACTTCACCCTTCAAATAAGCAAGCACATCTTCTGCCTTTAGAGTTTGCATCGCGGTCGTTGGGGCATCTACGTACTCAACTTTCGATTCTTCAACTTGGCGAGCTCGGTCATCAGGACTCTCTTGTGCTCGTCGAATTAGCTCGCTGAGTTCGCTTTCAGCGGGCTTCGACACTGGAAGCCGGTGTGAGGGCACGGTCAGAGTTCG
>CAYTDR010001062.1:0-3093 GCA_964436185.1 uncultured Candidatus Obscuribacterales bacterium
GACTTCCAGCGGACAGAAGACAAATATTTCATTGAAATCAGCTTCGCCGATAATATCTTTAGCTCTTTGTCTGTCTTCTTCGTATGGCGAGATAACGGCCACGAGGACGATGAAGCCGCTTTCGAGGAAGAGCTTCGCAACATGAGCGAATCTGCGAATGTTCTCAGATCTGTCTTCTTTCGAGAATCCCAGATCTGCGCAAAGTCCCGTTCTCAAGTTGTCGCCATCAAGCACGACCACTCGATAGCCCTGGTTGAACAACTGGCGTTCAACTGATTTGGCGAGCGTGCTCTTGCCGGCGCCGGAAAGCCCGGTGAGCCACAGGACTGACCCTGGATGTCCTTGTCGCTTCTCGCGCGAGTTCCTTTCGACATAGCCATCTTCATAAACGATGTTGGGGTCGACAATCGGGCTGGCTGTCTTCAGAGCTGGCTTAGGATCGACGATCCCAGCAGCTACGGTTTCGTATTTTGTGCATAAAACGAGTTTGTCGATTCCGTATTGGCTGGCATTCCTGTCGAACGCAATCGGCTGATCGGCGCGGATAATAACGTTGGCGAAGTGCCCGTTCGTTATATCAATTCGCTTGGAGCCCGCATCAATAATAGTTATCGATGCGCGAACCTCATTCGTACCAATCTTTAGAAGATAGTGTGCCTCAGGATCGAATGCGTCTCCACTCAACCATACGATTTTGGCGCGGAACTCTGTCTCTACTTCCGGAGCCTGGTGTTTGAGCGAGACGACCTCTCCGCGCTCGACAAAAATCTGCTCTGTTAGGCAGATGGCGACCGAGTCTCCTTTGACTGCCTGCTTAATTGACCCTGCCGGATACGTTTCGATCGAGCGAACTGAAGAGACCTTGCCGGAAGGCGAGAAAAATACTTCGTCGCCGGGGTTCAATGTACCTGATATGATGCGACCAGCGAAGTAACGTTCGTCGTTGAATTTGTATACGTCCTGTAGAACCATCCGCAGTGGCTCGTCAGTGGTACTGAAATCGAGTGTCTCTTCCTTCAGTTTGCAGAGCAACTGCAGCAGAGGCGGATCCTGGCACCAGCTCAGGTTTGTCGATGGTTCGACGACGTTCTCTCCGTGCAGTGCCGAAACAGGTAGCACGGTGAGGCAGCTGAGACCTTCGTCCGCCGCCATCTCTCGCAGTTCCTTTTCGAGTGATTCGAAGCGAGCCCGATCATATGCAATCTTGTCCAGCTTGTTGACGACGATGACGATTTCTCGAATTCCAAGGATGGAGAGAACTTTCATGTGGCGTGCGGTCTGGGCGCGAACGCCCTCGACCGAGTCGACGACAAGCAGACCTTGCTCGGCGTCGGATGCGCCGGAGGTCATGTTCTTCAAGAACTCGATGTGACCTGGGGCGTCGATGAGAAGAAATCTGTGTCCGTTAAAATCGAAGTTGACACGAGTGGTATCGATAGTGATGCCTTGCTCCTGCTCTTCTTGCAATGCGTCGAAGAAGAATGCCGGCTCAAATGGCATACGGTTAGCTTCGCAGGTTTTGCGAACGCTATCGATCTTTTCCTGTGGTACGCGTCCGGTATCAAGAAGAATTCTGCCAAGAAGTGTCGACTTGCCGTGATCTACGTGACCGACAACGACGATCTTTTTTACATCCCGATCAAAGTTTATTTCCATTATTTCTTTTCCCTGGAGATTTTCGGCATCTCAACGAGTTCTGCACCAAGCGGCTCGACCTGACGGACTTTACTCCGCCTGGTTGACCCTTACATATATCCGTCTTTGCGAAGTAGCTGCATGGCATAGGTATCGACCTTATCCTGAGCTCGTCCTGCACGCTCTGTGGTTTTGGTCGTTGCCAGCTCCTCTATGATATCGCCCACGGAGCACGCAGAAGATTCGACGGAACCGGTGCATGGCCAGCAGCCCAAACTGCGATAGCGCCGACCCTCTTCATTCATGTAATACAGCGGCATCACATCCAGGTTTTCGCGCTCGATGTATTCCCAAATATCCATCTCGGTCCAGGGCAAGAGTGGGTGAACTCGCACATGCACCTCTTCCGGAACATGCAAGTTGTAGTAGTGCCAAATCTCCGCCGGTTGATTCTTATAAGTCCATTTGCTGCTATCAGAACGAGGAGAGACGATGCGTTCTTTTCCTCTCGTTCCTTCTTCCTCACGACGAATGCCTAACAGCAGTCCGCCAATCTTGTGCTCTTTGACGGTGTCCAGCAGCGCTTGCGTTTTCAGTGCGCCGCAGCAGACCAGGCGACCCTTTTCGGGACCCATTCCATCGTCCAACGCTGCTTTATTTTGACCAACGATCAACTTTAAGTTGTGACGCTTCGCATAATCGTCGCGCCATTCGATCATGGCCGGTATTTTGTAACTCGTATCTATATGAACGACAGGCAAAGGGACTTGACCCATGAAAGCCTTGCGGACCAAATGCATGAGGACTGTTGAGTCCTTGCCCATGGACCATAGAAGGGCGAGATTCTTTGTTTTGTTGAAAGCTTCTCTGATGATAAAGACGCTTTCGTTTTCGAGCCAATTCAAATAGGTAGACATCGCTGCTTCCGTGATAGCTGAGTGGCAAAGGTTGCGACTGTTTCTAGTACGCGCTCTAGGGCGTTAACCGTAGAATCGAGCAGCGATTATAACTGGCAACCTGGTTCTTAAGATGAACGTCATATCACGATGTCATATGCATCGAAACGCGTTAAATCGATGGGATTGAGACCGGTCTGGGCGAGTCCCGATTCGAGGACGACTTTGGCAGATAAATTATTCCTATAGTAAAAGCTCAAATCTTTCAATAATTCACGACTTAAGAGTCGGTTGTAAAGGGAAGAGGTGAAGTCTTGATCGATGACGAGTTGGTGTAAAGGGGGGGGGTCTGGCGGCTGGACCTGCTGCGCGTTTTTTTGCGCCGTCCTGGGTCTGTTCGTTATTAGCCGTACTGTCTCCTCGAATCCCATATTATTGATACAAGTTGATCAGGCTTTTTTGCAAAATTATGGAATGCCAACACGGTCCATGCATATTCGGACGATTAGCTCCTGCTATTACTTGGATTCTGCCTGTTACTTCAGTGATACCGCCAGCGGTT
>CAYTDR010001063.1:0-3092 GCA_964436185.1 uncultured Candidatus Obscuribacterales bacterium
ATCCCACGGTCCCCCCCTAACCGCAGTTAACCCTCCCCACCACACACCCCCCCCCATCCCCCCCCCCCCCCCCCGACCCCAGCTTCATCTATGGCAGTCAGGGACTTACGTCGTTCACAGGATCTCGTGGAAACATCAGACTAATTCACAAATCGTGACTCGAAGCATACATCTTCGTTCGAGAACTGGTGCCACCCCGCGCGAGACTCGGTGCCATCCCAAGTTCGTTATTTTACGCATCGCCTGCTCCATTACTTTTCCAAGCGATGCACATGCGAGAGATGAAGGTGAAGATATTTGCTCGCTAGGTCCCGAATCGATTGGACGGGCAGTCTCGATTCGTCGACAGATTCACCATGAGAGAGTTCGTCACGAACCTTTTTCACTTGAAGCAGGGTATCTAAGTCTACATCAGCCGTACCCGATGACAGTTGCAAACTAATGGCGGAAAACTTGTCTGCGAGGCGATACTTGTCCTTCATGACCGCTCGTATTCGCTCGATATATTTTGATTGTACTGCAGGGGCACCCTTGTTTTGCATTGATTCAAACAACGAGGTTTCATAGGCACCAAAGACCTTGTTTACAAATATCTCGAATGCCGACCATGAAGCGAGAAACGACCGGAGCGGATCGTCGACGGTTTCGAACGAAGAAAGGATCAACCGCTGAACCCGGTTCAGCGCCGTTTCCATCGACAACAATCGATATTGCTCTGCTATCGACTGCATGCGATCGTTTGCAAGTTGCCTTGCAACGGTAAGTGTGGCAGTCCCACCCGATATGGAATAGGAATATACCGGCTTGCCATCCGGTCGAAAAAAGACGATAGAATCTGCTACTTTTGTTATTGCAATAATGCCTTCAGCATTCCGAGCGACTGCGATTAACACGGCTGTGAAAAGGTGCTGAAATCGATTTCGGATCTCGTCTTTCTCCGCGCCATCGAAACAGACAACGAAATCTTCAATGTCTTGCTCGTGCCCAGTATTGAATGACGTAACTTCTCCTATCCCAATGATGATTAAGAATGCGCTTTGGCCATACACTTTAGAGCGAGACGACCTTATCTCATCAACGGAATCGGCAATTCGTAGTCCAAGTTCGTTGCTAATAGAATCGGCATTGAAAAGTCCTCGCATAATGAGCCCCGCGACCGCCAAGCTTCGATCTCCCTCCTTTACATGAGCATCTGGTTGTGGTGTAAGGATGGCGCGCAGTCCAGCCGATGCGTCATCGACTAGAACCTTATCACCTTCTGCTGGCGAGATGACTATGCCTTTGAGTGAGTAAATCACCGTGTAGTGGTATTTCACGACCGACTCGACATTCTAATGATTCAGGAAACTTACGTAACTTTTCAGTGCCGTGCGGCACGTGTACTAAGACCTGTTTGACCAAAGAAAATCCGAGACACACTGATTTTCAACCAGATTGCCTCGCACTGATGTGTTTGTCACTCCACTGTTTGATTCAGGCCTGTTGAAACGCTTGATTTCAGTGCAACACTTTCCACGGCACAGGTTCAACCGTGCCTGCCCAGCGCCGTGCAAGTCTGTTCGCGTAATCGCCCGAATGACCGCACATTCGTAACAGGACGAGCTCGATGTACCAAAGTGAGAGCTTCCATATTGCGGCGGAAGCGCCATCTGGCTGGTTTCTGACCGTACCGGGATGAACAAGTCCGTTACGAATATCAGTAATCGCGTCCATCGAGTCGACCCACTTCGCCCCTTTCCGTGAATGCAGGATGTTCAAAACCGACGGAATTTCGAGTGGGATATCTAGCCCCGTGGCCAATAGACGAAGTTTGTCAGATGCGTACAGCCCTCGCTGTTTGAATGCATGCTCCGAGATCATTCTCCGATGCTTAATGCAATACGTCCAAGCGAGGAGTTCCAATGCCGCTTGACTGAGCAGTAAGGCGGCGTCCACTCCAATTGCAGTCCCACCTGTCCTAGCCCCGCTATTCGCGCCAATGTACCAGTAAATGCTCTCTATCAGCGTCGTTCTCCACGTCTCATTTTTCCAAAGTGCGACAAACCCTGGAAATACCTCGGCGAGCAAATGAGCATGTTGGTAGTCAAACCAGGAATGCGAACCTTCCCATGATCCGCGAGCCGTTCTGTTGAGGCCCCAGTGTTCAAACACGCGAGCATTGGAATGGTCGTATCCGACAGTCAGGCTTGGCCCGCTCCATCGACCGAAAGCGAACGAAAAAAAATAAAGGAGACAAAGAAGCAAATCGTCCAGGGACTCGGTTGCGAATTCGGATCCATCTGCCCGCCTGATACTGCCGACGTGGGTAATTGCATATCCATCGGATTTTTTCGCGGCCTTGACAAGATCACTTGCGTTTTCCAACTCTGTGATTGCAATTACCCACCCGTCAGCCGACAACGTGACTCGACCCATCGTTTGGAATGAATTGTCTGGAGGACTACCAGATCGCAGGACGTAATCCTCGTCGCCCATGATGTTGGGCCAGTTAATCAAGTGAAATGTCGCGAGCGCAATTCTTGTGATCTGTGGATGCAGCTGAATGGGGTGCTCGGTCGGAATGTAGGTGCAAGTATCCATCGATCCGGTAGCGCAGAAGACCTGAATCGACTTGCCGGATGGTCCAAGTTCAAGCGTCGTGGCGGGCAAATCAACCCTGGAGAGCATCTTGCCATAGCTATCCGGGTCCGCGACCACGAACTTCAGAGTAGCGGTTGGGGAGAAGTCCAGAATTACGGTCGCATCGTACGTCTTGTTCTTTTCGTCGGCCAGATCCGGAAAGGATGCCGTTACCTTTCCAAGCTCGATTGCCTCGTTGGCTGTTCGCTGCGTATAGATTGGTTGAGTTGGTAAAGCGTCTAAGATCTCTCTTTGGCCCATGTTGCATGCCTCGCTTGCTTCATTTTCGATTCAGCTTCGATTCTGGTCTACCTGCATGACACTCATTAAGCGCAAGTGGTTCTTAAGCGCAAGTGGTTCAACGCGATCGTTGTTGGGACGTTGATCGCGGTTGAAAGCGAATATGAGCCCGAATGCGTTTTGATTAAGAAGGCTTCATAAACACGCTTTCAGGCCACAAGAACCACAAGAAG
>CAYTDR010001064.1:0-3089 GCA_964436185.1 uncultured Candidatus Obscuribacterales bacterium
ATTATGGGCGTCTCCGTTCGAACCAGATTCAGCGCAGCCTTTGAAAGTCGGCGCTTGCGCAAGTATTCGCTGGCTGACTCACCAAGCATTGCGCTAAAGATTCGGTGGAAATGATACGGTGACATGCCCACATGGATCGCCACGGCATCGAAGGGAAGTTCGCCCTCATCAATATGCTCCTCGATAAAGTCGATCGCTGCCAAAATCAATTCGCGATGATTCATGGTTCTAATTCTATCCACCTGGAAAACCCTTGCTTGATATTTTTTGCGATCTTGGATGTCATTAGAAATTGTATGCGCTGGCTGGCAATTAGCGCTGTTTTTCTGGTTAAACCGTATGACTTTGTTTGCAAAACGAGCAGAAGCAACGCCGTCTCCACTTCGGACCCTAAGTTCACCGCATATGGTGGCTGATGTTTCAAATCTATTGGTTCAGCAGTGAGCTGGCTGAAGCCTGTCAAAAACCGACCACTCGATCATGGCCTCGACGGACAGGACTGGTGGCATCACTCTATTTGAACAACCCGAACATTTTACCGCCAAGCAGCATTCGTTTCTCTTTCTTCTCTTTGCCAGGTAGGCCCTGGGCCTTCGCCAGCTTCTTTAACGTAGCCATGTTCGACCTGGCTTCGAGTTGCTCTCCGAAGTCCGCATCGTGCTTGGATAACATCTTCCATTCGTCCATACAATGATTGAAAAGCTCCCAATCAAAAGCATCCTTGCTTCTCTTTATCTTGGCTGTCATTGCACGAGCCAAAAGAAGATGTCCTTCAGGGTATCCGGGCTCTAGCTGAACCGCTTTCAACAATACGGTAATAGCGGAGTCGAAATCATTTATGCTAATGAAGTGGTCGCCCTTAAAACGCAGATGCGATGCTTCAGACAACCGACCGCCGATGCCGCCGCCGAAATAGGCTGAATCGCTAGTCTCGGTCGAATAGACCTTTCCGGTATCTCCAATGTTTGGTGAGATTGAGTCAGCGTTGGCTGGTGCACCATATGCGGCACTAAATAAGATGGCAGAGAAAAGTACCGCGGAGCGAGCGTAACGAGCCGGACCAACAGTTCGCCCGCAAGCCGTTCGCTTCAGCCTCTGATCAATAGTTATAACCGACAATTTGCTGATATCTGCTCTAAGCCGCAACCATGGAAATCGACAATTCATCTACTTCTTACTGCTCCTTTTCGCGTAGCGCATTAGACTACGACCGCACTTGAAGGAATGATTATGACTACTTCTCGCTCGGGTCCTCTGTCACATCAGTAACATCGACCTGTTGCGTGCCTGACTGAAGTTCCGATATCTCAGCTTCCAGCTCGCGAACTTTTTCGTCAATGCGGCTTATCTGGCTGATTTCATCCTTGACCTTGTCTTTGAGAACATTGCCGTCAATAGCGCTATTCTCTTTGTACAGCGAATAAACACGCAATCCGATAGTCTGAAGATGCTTGTTCTTCTCTGAGTTGAGACTAACGACATTCATTTTCAACTTCGCAGATCTGGC
Source organism: uncultured Candidatus Obscuribacterales bacterium (assembly GCA_964436185.1). GTDB lineage: Bacteria > Cyanobacteriota > Vampirovibrionia > Obscuribacterales > Obscuribacteraceae > CAYTDR01. The sequence goes on from CAYTDR010001064.1 coordinate 1,508, forward strand.
TGCTTTACCGCTCTGGTCGGCAAACTGTTTGGCACCTGACTTTACTTTGTCGAAGAAACTTGGCATCTTACTATCCTGATATGGGTCAACTTTAGTTGCGAGAATTAGCGCTAGGATAACCTATTCCATGAGCAAGCGCAAAGCTATATGCAACAAGCATAAATACTATATGCACCGCTTTCGATGGCAGAATTCAGTGAATCAAGCGACGACTTCATGCCAGTCAGGCGACTGATGTCTCCAGTCCCAGACCGAATTTGTCATGTATTAAACGAACGGCTTCGCGAGCCTGTTTTGCCGCCAACACGATACTTACGCGGATATCACCGGAAGCAACCATGCTTACAGGAATTCCATTTGCTTGCAGCACTTCGAAGACGTTGGCTACGACCTCGGGCTTCGCAGTTAATCTGCTACCTACAACGGAAACACGAGCAATGTTCGTATCAATGGTGACATGAGGATCGCCGAGAGCGGCTCTGTATGTTTCGAGGAGTGACTCTACTCGAGCGAGAGAACGTGTCTCGACAGTGAATGCTACTTCCTGCGAAGGCTCATCTTCATGAGCGAGCAGCATCACCATGTCAGTGAAAATATTCAGCTCTTGCAGCCTGGCAAACAACGAACGCAATCCATCCATGCTGTTAATTCGATTGCCTGTCGAATGAGAGCGCAGCGTAATTGCTGCTTGGTTCATATCGCACGAAAGACCACAGACAGTGTACTCCGGAACCAGGACACCATGCCCGATGAGAGTTCCCAGATCATTGGGCGTAAATGTGGATCGAACACGCAAAGGTACGCACGTCTCCATCGCTAGTTCGACGGAACGAGCCGCCAAGACCTGCGCTCCGTTTGAGGAAAGCTCGAGCATCTCTTCATAGCTCACCGCCGGCAATCTGCGAGCGTTCGACAACATATTAGGGTCTGCAGTATAGACACCATCAACGTCAGTGTATATATCGCAGCGATCCGCCTTCAACGCGCTTGCAAGCGCTACGGCGGTAGTATCGGAGCCACCACGACCCAGAGTGGTTACTTCACTATCATTGGTAATGCCTTGAAATCCTGCAACTACGGCAATCTCACCGCGAGCTAGAGCAGCTTCGACCGGACCAGCTGCGACTCGCAGGATTTTGGCCAAGCCATGATTGCCGTCGGTAATGAAACCAGCTTGAGCACCTGTAAATGACCTTGCCTGGAACCCCAGTGACTGAATAGCCATGCTCATGAGCGCGATTGAAACTTGCTCGCCAGTTGCCAACAAGACATCCATTTCTCGGGCACTAGGACGATCGGATACGCCGTCAGCCAGGCTGATAAGCTTATCCGTGGTGTGCCCCATAGCCGATACTACGGTGGCTACCTCGTGCCCCTGCGCAGCCGCTTCACAAGCGATCTGAGCAGCTTTGCGGATCTTGCTCACGTCTGCTATCGACGTCCCGCCAAATTTTTGTACAAACCGACTCATGATTTCTCGTTGGTTACTAACTCAAACCGTGTACCGTCGCATGGCTATCATCATATAGCGTCACGGTAAGGTCTAAGTTAAGACAGGGGCAAAACTATTCTAATTCCATGG
>CAYTDR010001065.1:0-3083 GCA_964436185.1 uncultured Candidatus Obscuribacterales bacterium
GAACCGGATAATTCCACTCCGTTCGACACGATTAACGGGCGATACACCGATAATCATGTGAATCTGGATAACATGTTCCAGAGCCAGCAGGTCAATACGCAGGAGTTCCTGTTCGATGAGCTGGATTCGAGTTCCGACTATCGTCAGGACCTTTCTTCCGATCCGTTGCCCAGCGAGCTGATCGTCTCCAGTCCTTACGAGCAAGTAGAGTATTTCGAGCACGAAGGTCGACAGTACATGGCCATAATCACTGCTGACACAGTCATAATCAGAGAAGATTCTTAGTACTTAAGCGAGTAACCTGATAGTGGTGCAATGCGACGTCGGTGGACGACATTGATATCTGCGCATGTCGCGGCCGGAAGAAACTTTGCATAAGTTAAATGAATGAGAAAGTCTCACCAAACAGCCCACGATTCTGTCTAAATAGACGTTGCAGAATTCGCCTGCATTCACTCGCTGAAGTGACTAGGGAACCTCGACTCACCGGCTAAAGAAGGCTATAAAAATGACTCAGCAAGACCTGGATAGATCTCCCGCCATGCAAAGAGCGATCGATTTACTAAGAGACGGAAATTCGGTACAGGCAGAAGAGGTCGTGCTGCAGGCGGCCAGGGAGACGGAAGAACGCTTCGGCGCAGACTCCCCGGAGACTGCATCTGCCTACAACGATCTGGGCACAGTGCTGGTCAACGTGGGCAACCTGGAAGGTGGAGTGGGTGCTTACCGGCGCGCTTGCGCCGGACCAATACCCACAGAAGAGGACCCGCTGCAAGACCGTTTGACATACCTGATGAATCTTGGCATGGCACTGCAGATGGCCGAACAGTTGGACGAAGCGGAGGCTGTTCTGCGTCAGGGATTGGAAGGTAGACTCAACTTTTATGGCAAAGAGCATCCCGGCTATGCCTTCGGTTTAGAACCCCTGGCATCGCTTTTACTGAGAGCAGGAAAGGTCGATGACGCGCTTGCCGCATTCGATGAGACGATCGATATATTCTGGCACAACGGACATCCAAGAGTGATAACCTCTCTTGCCTTGCGTGCTGAGGCATTCAAGATCGTGGGCAGCAACCGGCCCCCGTTTGAAGAGGTAGAACAACTTCCCGATGAGCTGATCGAGGAGATGGTTTTCTTCATTTTCCGCCGAGCCGAAGAAGGTGATCCGAGTATCTTGAGCCACGTCATGCAAGACCTTGTGCCGATCTTGAAGAAACGTTTTGGAGAGGATAGTCCTGCAGTCAGCAATACTCTAACGATGATCGTTAATCTGGAGAGTTCGGTCAGAAGCGAGGAGAACCTCCCGATTTTGCTCAAGACCATCGAAGAGGTCATCGCAATTCATGAACGGCAGGGCTCGACCGAACACATCATTCATGATCTGCAAGGTCTTGCACTCACTTACAGCTTTGGCGGACGTATGGAGGAAGCTCTCCAAGCCTACAACAAAGCAAAAGAGCAAGCCTCTTTGATGGGAAATGGCAGCTTATTGGCTAAAGTGCGCCGAAATCTGGGCTTATTTCTGGCGGAAGAAAACCGCGACGAGGAAGCTGAAGTCGAACTCTCCGGTGCGTGCATCGAGGCAGAGAAAGCCAATGATGCAGAGGCGCTGGGACAGACGCAAGCGGCTCTGGGCATCTTCTATCAGCACAGGGAGCGCCTTGAAGAGGCTAAGGAAATGCTGTCTAAAGCAATCGAGGGACTGGATCCGGGACACATCGATTCAATTACGGCGCGCGGACATTTGAGCGCGATAGAGACGGGCGATTCGTGCGGTTGCGGTGCTCAAGGTGAAGCCCTGGCGACGGCTTTCCGAGATTTCGTTCTCAGCCGTTTACCGGAAGACTTGCTCGAGGCGCTCGATGTAAAACTGAACGATGATGGCAACTTCGACATGGCCGTTCAACTCAAGCGCGATCCGTCCGAGGTCGAGCTCGATCATCTAAACCGGGTGATCAATCATGCGATAACTCAGTTCAAGCAGATGGTGCAATCCAGGTAATCATGACCGAGTTCGTGAGTATTTGATAACTCAAGATTGGGCTGTCGCTCTATAATAATTGATTCAATCCGTAGCTGCTCTGACGGCAGCGGATTGAAGCACTTTGATTTTGTTGTAGTTGAACGTGAGACGGAGAGTTATGAGAAAGGTAGATCTGAGAAGCGATACTGTCACTCTGCCAACCCAGGAAATGAGAGAGGCGATGTTTCGGGCAGAAGTGGGTGATGACGTATATGGAGAGGATCCAACCGTCCACAAGCTGGAACAGTTAGCGGCAGAAATGACCGGCAAGGAAGCAGCTCTTTTCGTTTCCTCCGGAACCATGGGGAACCTTGTTGCCCTGCTCACACACTGCGGTCGGGGGGAAGCAGCGATTCTGGGAGCCAGCTCGCACATTTTCATTCACGAACAGGGTGGCGCCTCGACACTGGGCTCGATACACATGGTGCCGATTGTCAATGAGAGTAATGGAACTCTTGACCTGAGCCAGATCGAGAGCGCAATATCTGTCGAGGACGAGCATGTTTCTCGGTCGCGCCTTGTCTGCCTGGAGAACACTATCAATGGATCGGTTCTCACTCGCGAATACACTGAATCGGTAATAGATCTGGCAAAGAAAAATCGGCTGGCCACGCACCTTGACGGCGCCAGGATCTTCAACGCCGCAGTCGCGCTTGGTGTGCCGGTAAAGGAACTGACTCGAGGCTTCGACACTGTGCAGTTCTGTTTTTCCAAGGGACTGGCAGCACCGGCAGGATCGATTGTCTGCGGCACAAAAGAGTTCACTCGTGAAGCTCGTCGCTGGAGAAAAGCTCTCGGTGGCGGCATGCGCCAGGTCGGCGTGTTAGCAGCCGCCTGCATCGTCGCAGTCGAAACAATGGTCGAGCGTCTGACCGAAGATCATCAGAACGCCCGCCGACTGGCTGCACGAATCGAGGAGATTCCTGGTCTTCTGGTTAACAGATCCAGACTGGATTCCAATATGGTGTGGTTCGACGTCAACTTGCCCGGCGTCAGCGCCGTAGACTTCGTCAAAAGGCTGTCAGAACGCGACGTTTTAGTGCTCGACGCAAGCGCGAAA
>CAYTDR010001066.1:0-3079 GCA_964436185.1 uncultured Candidatus Obscuribacterales bacterium
GAGTCTCGCTTCCATGCGTAAATCGCTGGGAATCGGATTGGCAATTGGTTGCACATCGGCTCTGATTATGTTGTCACGATCGATTTTCTTCCCGCTTCCCGCAATGGCGCTTCTGATCCTGATTTTCATGCAAATCAAGGGAAATTGGCAAGCAGATTCGGTAGAGTCACCTGGCACCGCAGCTGGTAACATTCAGAAAACCTCCAGCGTTGCCGACAGAATTAAGCCATACGGTCTGCCACTAGCTGCAATGGCAGCTGGAGCACTGCTGGTGATGGTGCCGTGGATAATCTTTACTCACAGTATAACTGGAAAGTTCACTCCCTGGGTCAACCGCGCTCCCGGCTATAACCTCTATGTAGGCAATCAGGTTCGAACGGACGGCTGGCGCACGTGGCCTGCCCACGAGGGAATCTGCAACGATATGGAGGGAGCAATCGCCAGCGTAGGCAAAAATTGTCAATCAGATCCATCCAGGTTCAGCGGGCTTTTGCTGAGAAAGATGTCCAGACTCTGGGCAGGAGTATGGAACGACTTTAAATATCCAGTCTACAAACTGAGCTGGATGGGACAGAACTTGCTCCACGACTCAATTTTACTTCTGGCCGCCACCGGTATGTTGCTGCTGTTCGAATGGAGAACGCAAGACCCTAAGCGGTATCACTATGGTGTCATCCTTTCGTTCTTGGCTCTATATCACTGTTTATATGCCTGCTTCGAACCAGTGGCCCGCTATGCAATTTCAGCCATGCCCTTTGCGATTCTTCTCGCCGGACATACCATAGACCTTTCCCTGAAAAATTCAGCAAGAAGAATCTGCCTCCTGGCGCTCCTGATATATGGGCTCGTCTTCTTTGCCACGTTAGACTCGCATTTTAGCTTTGTACCGGTACTCATGTCGGTGGTGCCTTCTTTTCTTGCCCGAATCATCGATGCTCTTTTATGGATTTGCGGCTGGACTGGTCTGTGCGTCTGTATTCTATGGCTATTCGGTCATTTCAATAGTGAGCGCGGCACGTCTATAGGCACTTTGGCAATTCTATCGCCGTTGACCTGTTTAATGGCACTTACCAGTATTTCGGCCTTAGCATTCGACCCCGCTCGGTTCGAGTGGGCCTGCCCTCTGGCGGAGGGAGGCTCAATTGCCCTTCAACTAGAGACACCCTCTGTCGACCGGAATTCTTGCCGCCCTTGCGCATACTTGCTCGTCGATCTGCAGTCGGAAACCGGCTCACCCGATGTCGAGGCAACAGTAAACGGAACAAAGACGGCACCACCTTTGCCACTGTATCAACTGATGCCTCAGAGAGGAGATGCCGCAGAAATCTACTCTCTGCAGGGGCAAGTGATGAACTGTGATCCGCGTGCCTTTCGGCAATGGTGGGTCTTCCCTTTCTCCACTCATTTGCTTAAGGATACTAACGTCAATGAGATTACCATCTCTCCATCGAGACCAATCACTGGTGCAAGCAAAACTCCTCGAAGCTCTAACAACATCACCATATTCGGTGACTATGGTCCAGACTCATCAGAACTCTCTCTCGATTCCCAACCTTCCCTGATTAAGTTTTCCTGGGTAAAAGGGTTTGTCACCATCGATAGGCGCGACCCTAGAATATATGAACCGATGGCAAACAAGGGCAAGTCGAAAAATCCTCAACTGATCACTGACGGTAAGTCTGAAGACAAAGACCTGTCAGAGTCTCCGGGAAAACAGACCGGCACCTACCGCGTTCACTTGTTGGTGGTTCCCAAAGAGAACAGCACATCAGCAGCAGCAGCACCACCACCGCAGACGGTGACGCAGAATTTTTCTGGTGATGAAGTAGCTATCTTCGAGAGTGCCAAGGAAATGTTGGTCTCAGGCGGTGATCCAAGAACAATGGTGCCGGCCTCCACACCGATAAGCGTTCCACCCGGAATCAACGCGGCAGCCTACAACATCTCTTGCGAATTTCTTTCACCAAAGCAGAAAACGATAGGAGGCATTCAAGTTACGTTCACCGGACGTAGCGAGGACGGCAGCGGTAAATCCTGGACTTCCGCCTGGACACCTACGGCGTTGGAGGTCGCTTCCGGCGCCTGGCAGCGCTTTTCGTTCAGCGATCTGATACCGGCTGAGATTTCAAACTTACAAGAATTGAAAGCATCACTCCTCATATCGCCGTTTCCCCCTGACAGATTGTTCCTGCACAGAAAAAAGGCGATCAAAGAATCGATAGGCGTCAGGAAGCTGAAAGTGAGCGTCCTTCCATACTTCAAAGAAGCCAGAATCAACGACACGAATTGGACTGTCTACTGAGACGTTCGTTTGCCAGAATTACCAGCGATGATAGGCGGGATGACCCGGCTTCACCGCGACGAATGTACCTTCAAAAGTCGCACACACGATACCGGCAGACTGCATTTCACCACCTACAGTGGCGCGATCGTCACTGACATCGAGTACACGCGCCACCATATGTACAGCCTGATTGGAAGGTGTCGGTCTGAGGAATTTGACTGCGAACTTCGCTGTCACGGTGCATGGCGGAGACGAAAGCCCATTGCGTTTCATCAGATGATAAGCTGCAGTCCAGTTGCAGTGGCAATCAAACAAACAACCGATTATTCCGCCGTAGAGCGTTCCTTCAAACGCCTCATATTTGAGATTCGGCTCCCAATTTGACACCACGGTTTCATCATCTTGTACAAAGCTGTTAATGTGCAGTCCGCTTTCGTGGCTGGGACCGCAGCCAAAACAGATGCTCTGCGGAGAGTATTCTTGCTGCAACGATTTCCTGTCTGTTGTCATTTTGACTGTCTCGCTTAGGGCTCAAAAAGTTCGAATTGATTTGACTGTCTATCTTAGACGAAGTTCATACCAGCCTTCGTTCTCTAAATAATTTTCTCGCATCAAAGAAGGCTGTAAAGTGATAAACTGTCCCGGTTCAGCTTTTGATTCAGGGGACAACTGTTTGTTCAGTCGAACCAGAAATCTATTACTTGCCATCCTATCCAGCGTCCTTGCGATCTGCACCAGTACACACGCAGATGCAAGCGCCCGGACGAACCATTTCAAAGCAAAACGGACTGAGGC
>CAYTDR010001067.1:0-3075 GCA_964436185.1 uncultured Candidatus Obscuribacterales bacterium
GTCTATAAGAGGCTCGATAATGATCGCCAGATCCCGATGGGTTCTTCCCAGGTGTTTTTCCTTCACTGAAAGCGCCCTTCGATAGTGCTTTTCTGCTTCTTCCAGTTTTTCCTGCCAGTGACATGCCGCTCCCAGACAGTAACAAACGTATCCAATGTCCGGATGCTCAGTGCCCAAGATCTGCTCCAGGTTGTTCAATGCGCGATTGAAAAACTCCTGGGCGGATGCATATTCTTGCTCTTCGATGGCCAGCTCGCCGAAGCGCTGAAGCAATGTGCAAGTCTTCGGATGCGAGGGGCCAAGAGCATTCTCGAGAGTGACGAGGGCTTCCTTGTAGATCTTTTTCGCCTTGGCAAAGTTCGACTCTTTCTTATGAATATCTGCAATGTAGAGCGCGAAGTCTGCCAGCTCTGCGTTGTCGGCGCTAAAGATCTGGCTGGCGATAGAGAAGGCTCGCTCGTATTGCATCAGAGCGTCCTGATTTTTTTCCTGGATCTCATAGAGCTCGCCCAGATTCTTGTGAGTCTCTGCTACCTGGATCGTGGTTGGTCCGTCGTTGCGAGAGTGCATGGCCAGGATCTTCAGGAACAAACCTTCCGCCTCGTCATAATTGCCTCTCTGGGTCAGGATAATCGCCAGATTGCGATAGTTCTCCGCACCTATAAACGTGGTGAAAAAGTGTGTGTGCTTCTCGATCAGCTTGATCGCCTTTCTGTAAGCCGATTCCGCTTTGTCGATCTTACGATTGGAAAAGTAGGCACTACCTAGAATGGACAGGCACATAGCAGTTTCCAGATGGTCATCGCCTTTGGTTGCGCGTGTCAGTTCGAGCGCTCGCTTGCACAAACGCTCTGCCTCATCGTACTCTCCAAGCTCAATCTTGAGTCTCGCCAGGTCGGAAATGATGCTGGCTCTGATGTTATCGTCTTCGATGTTCTGCACTAGATCAGAGGCCCGCGTCAGCAGAACCTCCGCTTCCGAGTATCGCGATTGCTCCACCAGAATGTCGACGAGCGTTCGCAAACAGTCGATTTTCAGCTCCTTGCCTGCGTTTCCCATCATCTCGACAATTCGGTTATACCGCTGTGCCTGTACCTCAGCCTCTTCCAGTTGTCCGTATGCAGCATTGGCAATCGCCAGTGCGCCGACGGCCCGCTTGAGAAGTGGATGTTCGAGACCGATCACAGACTCTTTCCATTTGATCTTGTCGTCAAGAAAGTTGATCGCCTCCGGATAACGGCTCTGCGAGACGAGAAGCGTTGTATAGCCGAAACAGATATCTTGAAAGCTTCTGGAGTGATCCTGCTCCTGAAGGGCATCGAACGAGAGAAGGAAATATTTTTGCGCCAGGGAAAAATCACCTTTCAAGTGACGCAACATAGCCAGAATCGAGAAAACAGACGCCGCCTCAGTTCCCTTTGTGATTTCGTTGTCATCGCAGATGCTCAACGACTCGGTCAACAACTCCTCGGCTTCTTCGAAATTCTCCAGCGCGATTTTCAGTGCTGCCTGCGTCGATAGTACCTGGGCACGTTTTCCCTTGTCGTCGTAACCGTCGGAATCGACGATGTCTCTAGCCTTGACGATTATCAACTCCGCTGCACCAAACTCATCTCTCAGCGAGAGCACATCCACATAGGTCAGATACGCCTCGAGAAGCAACTGTTTATCGTCAGGCAGTTGTTTGAGAATGATCGTGATTGCATCATCACAGAAGCGCTTGCAATCGTCTTTCCGCTCTTTTTGAATGAGCAGCTCCGTGTACTCCAACAAAACTTTCACATGCTCATCGGCATTTTTGTCATCGGCTGCGGCAATTTTGTCTATGGTGGCAACGAAACTCTCCTCTGCCTCGCCCCACTTGCCGGCGCGAAACAACTCTTGCGCCTGGACAAATTCAGCCTGGATGGTGCTTTCCGTCATGATCACTCCGCTGCCGGGGGTTTCTTTTCCTTACTACTGTCTTCAGGAAGATCTTCGTCTTCCGTATCGATCGCCTTGCCTTGAATGTTTTGCATGCCGCTCATGTTCGCTCGAATCATTGTTTGAGCACGAGCTGTGTTGAGCGCTGTCAGATAATTCGGAATCTGCTTCAGGAATTGCAGAGGTTCGATGTACTCCCTCGTGGCTGCCTGAATGACGGTGTAGTGAAGATGAACTCCAGTAGAACGGCCGGTCGAGCCGGCATATCCAATCACTCGACCCCTCTGCACCCACATGCCGGGCAAAACGCTGTACGCGTTGAGGTGTCCGCAGATTGTTTTGACGTTCGGGTACGGATGGTAAACCTCGACCGCCACGCCGAGCGCACCACGATAGCCGACTCGTGTGACAACCCCGTCGAGCAAGTTGTAAACCTTGTCGTTGAGCTTAGCGCCCAGGTCCACTCCCGAATGGAAACTGCCTCTTCGCCCTGTCACCGGGTGCGTGCGAAATCCTGCATTGGATGTGATTCGCCCTCTTCCGACAGGCGTGTATGCAATGTCGTCCCGCAAGGGCGAGACCAAGACTGCAGGCGCGAAATAGCCCTTGAACCCTTTGATGTCGTAGGCGTGTGCAAACGACGATTGTCCCCACAGAAAGCCGAAAGCCATAGCCAAAGTTAGTACCGACTCTCGACTCAGTTTTGATTTATGGATGCACACTAGTAAACGATAAACCGATAATGGGCCAGTTTCATTTACCATACCACCTGCGAAGGCAAATCCACCGCTGCCTCGTGTTTGTTTACACAAGACAGCTCACCCCGTCTGCGGTTGGCTTTCAGCTCATGCCGATAAAGCCGCTTCTGAGTTTGCGCGCGACCTGTGTCTCGATAAAATCAGTCGCTTCTGAAAGACTGGAGAATTCCCTGGTCGATTCCTCGACGTCATTGCCCTTCAGAAGCCGCATGCGAACGTTTGTCTCCGCTTGAGCTATTTCCCATATAACCGCTTGATCGCCGGCTTCATACTGGAACCGGCGCGCACCCGGGCTCACTTCAGTGCCATTGCTGGCGGCACACTCGACAAACCCGCTTGTCACTCTCCGGGCGATACGATATTCAGCCTTTTCCCTGGCGCTATCCAGGTCATG
>CAYTDR010001068.1:0-3074 GCA_964436185.1 uncultured Candidatus Obscuribacterales bacterium
ATTTAGCAAATCTAGTGGAGACATCTTCCGTTTTGGTGCAAAAGACTCTTGATCGCAAAAAATTGGTTCCTCCCCACGTCGAGGCATTGATGCCTTATCAACCGGGAAAACCCCCTGAGCACTTGATGAAGGAGCTAGGTCTCAATCGAATTATCAATCTCGCTTCCAACGAGAACTCGCTTGGCACTCCAAGAAGCGTTCTCGATGCCATTACAGAGACGTGGAACGAGATTAACCGTTATCCGGAGGTCGGCGCGATTACTCTTCGTCAGGCCTTGGCTAATCGTCATCGAGTGAAGCTGGATAACGTCACCGTCGGTGCCGGTTCTGAAAGTATTCTTGCCAACGCCCTTCGCACCTTCCTTCATGGTGACGATGAAGTCCTCACCTCCGAAGGGACTTTCATCGGGCTGTATGTGCAGGTCAACGCCAAAGGCGCCAAGTTGCGGAAGGTGCCTCTTGCTAACTACTCCTTCGATTTGAATGCCATCGCAGCTAGTATTACGGACAAGACCAAGATCATTTACCTCTGCAATCCGAACAACCCCACCGGGACGATCTTCAAAAGAGCGCAGTTTGAGCGCTTCATGCAACAAGTACCTGAAAATGTGCTGGTTATTCTCGATGAGGCTTATTACGAATACGCTGCTCGAGACACGGACTATCCTGATTCGATGACCTATTGGCTCGACAATGTCTTGACCTTGCGATCTTTCTCGAAAGCTTTTGGTATGGCGGGAATGAGACTTGGCTACGGTCTTGCTCATGAAACCATCATCGACTTCATCAACCGAGTCAAGCTTCCCTTCGAGCCAAATATTTTGGCTCAGAGAGCGGGAGTTGCGGCACTGAAGGACCGTGACTTTTTGGTCCGCACCATCGAGAATAACGAGCTCGGCAAAATGTACTTGGAAGCGGAGCTTGATGCGCTTGGATTCGACAGGGTTCCATCGCATGCTAACTTTGTGTTTGTCGAAATGCATACTGCAGAGAAGGCGAGCAAGTTTCACGAAGCTTTGCTCCGACAGGGTATTGCCATTCGTCCACTGGCAGCATTTGGATTGCCCACCAGTGTTCGACTAACAATCGGCTCTCCTGAGGAGATGCAATACCTGATCAACGCGCTAAGACATCTGAGACAACAAGGCGCTATTTAAATCTACTTGGCAAAACCTTTTGCGTGTTTCCATGCTTGCGCTTGCTGTCATGCATGCGACTCTTCATGCTCGATCCACGATTGTTGACGGATCTTTCGAAAATGGCTTGTGTGGCTGCATTGCGCAATCGGCTCTCAACTGATTTTGTTGTCTATAAGAAGGTACGAATTGATGCCAAGCGGAATTGGGAAGCTAGTCTTAAAAGCGGCTAATTGAAGAATGTTAGCGGTTAGAATGAAGTCTGTAAGAAACCTGTGTGAATTGGAGTATCTAAATGACCACCACCCTTCAGAAAACCGAAGTTAAGCCGACATGGAAACTCGAACAGATTCAAGAGCTCAACGCTAGAATCATGGCTGACACAATGATGGCTGCCATGGCTGTTCTCGGCAAACAAGGCGAAGAAGCGATGAACGAGTTCCAAACAATTACTCGCTCGCACCAGACCGAGTATTACAAAGGCCTCGGAGTTAAGACTCCTCTCGAACTGATCAAAGCCAAAGCTGAACTCGAAACCAACGTTTTCGGCAGCAAAGTTGAAATTCGTGGAACGGATAACGAAGCCGTCCTCGAGTATGTGCATTGTGCAGTATGGAAAGCGATGCAGAAGCACATCACCAAAGATCAAGAAGCCAAAATGGGCGAAGGCATGCAGCACTGCGTAGCAAACTTTGCAAAAGAGTTCGGATATGTAGGCGAAGTGAAATTCGAAGGCGAAAAAGCCACCATCACGATTCGCAAGTAATCGTACCTAATCTCGAATTTGGAAATGTCCGGGCAATTGCTCGGACATTTTCGTATTCTTGCTTGAACCTCTTTCTTTGAGAAGCAGAAACGCAAGGGAGAGCACGGCGAGCGATTGAATTTCAGGGTAAACTGAGTTGTCCTTTTATGAATTACTCGGGTCGAACTGTCGACCGCGTAGATGTTGCAACAATAGAGCGATGCGATGAAGGCGAAAAAAATACTGCCAGCTACTGCGATCATCGTCCTCGCTAATTTAGTTGTTTATGTATGCATGTGCTTGAAGTACGGATCGAAAACCGTACTGATTCCGATGACTAGCGATCTGCTTGAATGGGGAGCTAGTTTCGGACCGTTGACGTTAGCTGGTCAGCCATGGAGATTGATCAGTTGTGCCTTCCTGCATGGCAACCCGCTTCACCTTCTGCTCAACATGTATGTTCTTTGGGGTTTGGGGATCTTACTCGAAGCTGAAGTAGGACCTTTGTATTTCCTAGGCATCTACATTCTCACTGCGATTGCAGGTTCATTGGTAAGCGTATCGTGGCAGCCGACGGCTGTGAGTGTGGGTGCTTCAGGCGCGACACTGGGAATTCTGGGCGCGGTCCTCACCTGTCGCAGAGGGAGACTGAAATCGCTCGATTTCAAGATCAACAGAAAAGGGCAAGTTATCGTTCTTTCGCTTTTCATTCTCTCGACAGTGATTATGTCCTTTATCATTCCCAGCATTGATAATGCCTGTCATCTTGGCGGATTCATTGCCGGTTTGATTGTTGGTTATGGGATCGCATGTGGTGATAAGCACAGTGGCAGGCGCCTTCCAGCGGCCGCATTTTGTGGTGTGGGGCTGCTTTGCGTGCTGGGATATTTTTTCATCGCGGACGCGTACAAGGACGATAAGGTTCTTGCTGCTCACAGGGAGCTCTTGATCGGTTTTGCGCAGATGAAAGAGAATCACTTCAAAGAGGCCGTGGAGCATCTCGATCGAGCAAAAGAGCTGGCACCAGATGAGGTGGTAATTCGAATCAATCGGGCGCGCAATCTGTTTGAGCTGGACCGATATGAAGAGGCGCTGGAAGACATCAATAAGGCGTTGGAGAAGGACAGCTCCAACAGCGTGATGGTCGCTATGAAGGGACTGGCGCTCAGCCACCTGGAGCGATACAAGGAAGC
>CAYTDR010001069.1:0-3069 GCA_964436185.1 uncultured Candidatus Obscuribacterales bacterium
AAGCGATGCCCAAAATTTCATTTCACACCGAAACAACCGTGTCTTTCGCAACCGAATACGGTGCCAAAGACGGATATGGATACCTAAAAAAAATCCGATATTCGATCAAACGCATTTTCAATAGGGTAAAATCCGCCAGATTGCTGTTCCACCAATCGGTTTTCCGATCAGGTTTCTCACGAACAGCATTTGCCGCTACAAAACCTGATCGCCTCGAGGTGAGACCATGAAATTCCTAGTCTGTCGATTGTGTGGACATACAATGCATCGGGGAATCTTCACCTGCAGGAAGTGCGGCGGCATGGCACTGTCTTCTTACGATATGTACGTTTCCGAGGATTCCGTCGATTTGTGGAAGGGTCTAGGAAACTTTCGTTCGCAATGGAAAAGGAAAACGTCCAGTCCAGCAGTCAGCTTGCTTTTAGTTTGCGCTGTCCTGACAGCAATCACGGGATTGTATGCGCACTCAAATAACCTCCTCAACGAAAAAACTCTGGCGTTCTTGGGCAAACATGACACCGCCAACGATAAGCCCAGAAAGCTGAGCTCGAGAGATCACACCAACCACTGATATCGTATTTTTCCGTTTTTAGGGCAGAAAGTGATAACCACCGCTTATCAAAGGGGTCGGTGATATCGTATTTTTCCGTTTTGAGGCAGAAAGTGATAACCACCACTTATCAAAGGCGTCTCTGATATCGGATTTTTCCAATTTTCGAGCTGAAGTGATAAGCACGGCTTATCAGACGACCGGCGGATGTTGGTCCGCTCTTTCAAGTCTCTAATCAGGCAGAAGTTCTTGGTCTAGTGCGCAAAGTAGTGGGCGCTGGTGGACAAAACAGCGAAGAGGAAAACCAAGCAAAAAATGAATGCTATTTTGTCGCCTGCATTGATAGGTGTCATTGTTGCTTCCGCTCCTTACTCATGTCCCTATTTTATTACTAGCAAATTCGAATCGCTTCCCTTTGTCTGCTTATATTTCATTTTTCTATCGAAAAGTGACTTCTCGGACATGGTCTAATCGCAATCACAGCAGACACTTGGCATGAGGTTCACACAAAATCCCTAGACGAGAGAGATTTCAAGCTCACCACAACCAGGGGTAGTAGGTGTTCTTTTTCCCTTTGTAACTATCCAGTTCATCTTCGGAAATAGAGGATAGAACACGTTCCTCAATCTTATTGAGTTTGTCCGATCCTTCAGAAGTCAGTTCAAAAATGACAACACCATGAATTTTGTCTTTCTTCTCTTGAAGCCAGCCACCTTCAAAAAGAGCCGTGCCATCAGGATCGCTCTTGAGAAGCTGAACATCGTCGAGTTGTTCGTAAAGAATATAGGCAAGCAAAATTTGCGCGCCTCGAGAAAGCTTTGCGAAATCGAGAGCATTTCTGGAGGATGAGGTGTTTGAAGGAGCCGTGTTTGTCATAGTTTCAGTAATTTACCAGATCGATAGAGAAAATAACGGGTCGGATTTCTCAGCCAGTTCCCAGGACCATCCAAAATCACCCTTGGCAATACCAACGCTCACTCATACTCTTCCCCGAGTAAATTCACAAGTCACCTCACAAACCGACGCAGTTCATGAATAGTTCATCTCCTGACAGCCTCGCCAGCAATAAAACGAAAAGCCGTTAACTGCCTTGCAACAGCTTATCTGACCTTAGCAATCGGATTTCATTCCTCTTCAATGAGGTTGAACGCCAGTCACCGACAGGTTCGATACAATAGAAATCTATAGCTGCCTCTTGGACACTCCAGGCTATATATCAGCGGCGGTCCCTCTACATTCTGGTGCGAGTTTTATTATGAGAAAGTCTGACAAAGAACTGCGAAGCGCTGGCAATACAACGTCTACGGCCATAGTTCTTGCGGTGGGAATGATTCTTGGTGCGGGCTTGCTGTGGGTAGGACATGCATATTGGCCCTCTTCCTCGATCGTCGAGAACAGCCTCACCACCACAACCCGTCCGGACTTAAACCGACATGACCCTAACACAGTCGGGGTTCTTGGCGAGAATACCATCGCTGACATCGCCGAGCGCGCTGAAACATCTGTCGTCAATATTGACACGAGAACCAGTGTGGTTGTTACTGACTCACCCTATCAATCTCCGTTCGGCCTTGGATTTTTCTTTGGAGAGCCAGCGCCGCGCAAGTATGAGACTAGAGGAGCAGGTTCCGGTTTTATCATTCGCTCCGACGGCTATGTTCTGACCAATAACCATGTGGTCGAGGGCGCCCAGGAGATTCAAGTGAAACTGCAAGATGGACGCACTTTCCGGGGCAAAGTCGTTGGTAGAGATAGCTATACCGACTTAGCCCTCGTCAAAATCAAAGCAACTTCCTTGCCCGTCGCCACCCTGGGAGACAGTGACAAGCTGCGTCCGGGAGATTGGGTGATCGCCATCGGCAGCCCGCTGGGTCTTGAACAGACAGTGACACTCGGTATTATCAGCGCCCTCGGACGTTCGGTTAGCAAAATTCAACCGGTGCAGTTGATTCAGACTGATGCTGCAATCAATCCGGGAAATTCCGGCGGTCCGCTGTTGAATATCCGGGGTGAGGTAATCGGCATCAACACGGCGATCCGAGGAGATGCGCAAAATATCGGATTTGCCATTCCAGTCGCCACTGCCAAAGGAGTTGCCAAAGAACTGCTTGAGCATGGAATAATCAAGCATCCATACTTGGGAATCTACATGCAGGAACTGACGCCGAAACTCGCGACATCACTCAACTTGCCAGCCGATCGACTTGGTGTAATCGTGGTCAAAGTAGCAGAGGATGGTCCGGCATCATTGAGCGGACTCGCTCCCGGCGATCTCGTCGTCAAGCTTGACGCGAAGGAGATCAAAACCGCGCGTGATGTTCAAACTGTTATCAACGCTCGCAAGCCAGGCGAAAAAATTACTGCCCTAATTTTGCGCGATGGACGCGAGAGAAGCGTCACGATCCAGCTTGGAGAATTGCCCGAACAACAATCCCAGTCACCGATACAGGTACCGGAGTAAAGGTGTGAGCGGGCAACTGATAATTTCTCGCCAGCAGTAAACTCAATTCAGTAGCTTA
>CAYTDR010001070.1:0-3068 GCA_964436185.1 uncultured Candidatus Obscuribacterales bacterium
AACGATCGGGAGCAAGGTCTTCGTCGGACAGCAGTTTGCATGTCGCTCCACCTGCAACTGGCTTGTAGACGACTTCTCCAAATTCCTTCTTGAATTCGAGCAACTCGTCGGGATTGTTCGTCACCAGAGTTGCTGGAACTGTAAGTCCCGCTCGGCGCAACAGAACTAACTGGTGCGGTTTTAAGTAGTGCAGATAAAAACACTCGACAGGATTGACAATTCGTTCTGACTGGAAAGCGACTGCTCTCATCCATGAGCCCAGAAGCGATTGGCGTTCACGTTCCGCCGCATAAACACTGTACCAACCGTCCATGTGCTTTAGCTCGCCCGACATGATTTGATCGTGAAGGTCGTATGGTGGTTCGCTGTAGAAAACTGTGCGATTGTAGAATGCCACCACATCAGCCAGATCCATTCCTTGATAGATTGGCCGCTCGTCGCGAATTGAAAAACTGACTTTGGCGGGGAAGTTAAGAGTATCGATAACGATGGCTTCGGCGCCCAACCCTTCCAGCACTGACTTCATGTGCATCGTATGGGTTTCGCCGATGCCGCCTACTACTCCGACTTTTGAAGCTCTCATGCTTGATTCCAACCCACGGTTGCTGACGCCGACCACGTCGACGCAGGTAATTATACTACCCCGTCTGTCAATTCAACGAACTGGTCCGAAGTACTCCGTCAGGGATGCTGTCTTGGCGGTCGAACTGGGCGCGGAGAGGAACCGGATTCGTTCAATGTGTCAGTCATCGGCGGTGTTTGGTCCGGAAGATAACCTGGGCGAGGTGCGCCTCTACCTGTGGTGTCAGAAGATCTGGGCAAGCTGTCCGGGAGGTAGCCGGGCTGCGGCGAGGAGCCGGATCGGTTCATCGTGTCGGTGACGGGAGGCAAGTGTTCCGGAATACTGCCAGACCGAGGTGAGCCGCTACCTGCGGTACCAGAGACCGGAGGCAAAACGTCCGGAAGGTATCCGGACCGAGGCGACGTTCCTGATCTATTCATCGTATCGGTCGCATGAGGCAAATAGCCTGGAAGATATTCAGGACGAGGTGAGCCGCCGCCTGTAGTATCAGAAATCGGAGGACGCGCGTCGGGAAGGTATCCAGGACGAGGCGAGGTTCCGGATTCATTCATGGCATCAGTCACCGGCGGAAGATATCCAGGGCGCGGTGAGGAACCTGTTTCGTGCATGGCATCAGTCTCCGGCGGAAGCTATCCAGGGCGAGGCGACGCACCTGTTTCTTGCATGGCATCTGTGACCGGCGGAAGATTTCCGGGGCGCGGTGATGAACCGGTTTCGTGCATGGCATCGGTCACCGGCGGAAGAAAACCGGGGCGCGGCGACGAGCCTGTTTCGTGCATAGCATCAGTCATCGGCGGAAGAATTCCCGGGCGCGGTGAAGAACCTGTTTCGAACATGGCATCAGTCATCGGCGGAAGAAATCCAGGACGCGGCGAAGATCCTGTTTCGTGCATGGCATGGGTCAACGGTGGGAAATCTCCAGGGCGCGGGATGGATCCTTCTTCGCCCATCGCTGCAGTAGTTACGCTTTTCCAGTCGTCCTTGGGTACTGCTCCCTCTTCTCCCATCGCCGCAGTGGTTACGCTTCTCCAGTCGTCCCTGGGTATGGATCCTTCTTCGCCCATTGCCGCGGTGGTAATGCCGCTTGTTCCATCATCAAATCTGAGCCGTTTGGGTATCTGTCCCTCTTCGCCAGTTGCTTCGGTAGTCGCATGGAAGGCACCTGGTTTCGGTAGCGGTCCTTCTTCTCCCGTCGCTTCCGTCGTCGTGTGGAAGTCGCCAGGTTTCGGCAGGGGGCCCTCTTCTCCAGTTGCTTCCGTTGTGGCACGGCCGTGATCACCATCGAAAACGCCGATTGCTCGACGACGTGTTCCCAAATCCTCAATGAACAACTTTAGCCGGTTTACGTTGATGCCATTATCGTCGGCTGTCGCACCTGAGACCGAACCCGTCAGGTCGGATAACGCAGGTCTTCCGTAGGTTTCTGAAATTGCCTGAGAGACTAGATTGTTTGAACTGGTTGCATTGTTATTATCATCAGAACCGCTGAAATCTTCATAACCCATCCTTAATTCCTCGCTTTTGTATCCAGACATGCGGACATAGACAAGTTGGCAAGCAATCGGCGTCTAGCTCGATTACATCACTACTCGTCTTTTGGGGTTTTCACTTCATTTGGCATCTGTTCACTTACATTGGGGAAGAGCGATTTTTCAGTGAAAACTGGGTTGGGCAGGTTGGTAATCCTTACATCTATACTTGGCGAATGAATATTGGACGGCGAACACGAAAATTTGCGGATATGCGCAGCCATGCTGAAACAAGTGATCTGGGTAGTTGGTATAGTAGGGAGACCTTTAAAAGAGGACCCAATAAATAATGTATCCTTGGTCCCGCTCTTCGGCATCAGGCAACAGGCACGCGGTTCTCAGATCCCAAAATCAGGATGACTTTAATGATTAAAGCGAGTAAAGCAACGGTACTGGCATCACTGGCAGTCTTGATGTCGGTCCCTTCAGTTCTTAACGCCAAAGGGAAGAACGTCGACATTGTGACGACGACACAGACGACCGCCAACAACGATGCAGCTGAGTCGCCGACTCAGGCCGAGGGTGATCGCGCTCTCGACCTTGGCGAGTACACTCGTGCTGAAGAAATTTTTCGCTCAGCCCTGAAAAGTGGAACGAAAAATCAGGCTGATCGGGGATATCTGCAAATTGGTCTTGGAGAGGCGCTCTTGAACCAGGGGCGAATTGCCGAAGCCAAAACTGAATACAAAAAAGCGCAAGGACTGATCGGCGCCTCGAGCTCCAACAATCTGCGAGCACGACTTCTGGATGGACTTTCCTGGTTGCAGCATGGGGAAGGAAAAATGGCTGAAGCCATTGACTACTGCCAGAAGTCGCTTCAAATTCGACAAGCAGATAGTTCTACCGATCAGCCGATGCTCGTGCAGACGCTCATGCACATGGGATTTTTACTAGAACTGACAGGTAAGCTCACCCAGTCGGTCGATATGTATAAACAAGCGCTGGGTCTCGAGACT
>CAYTDR010001071.1:0-3060 GCA_964436185.1 uncultured Candidatus Obscuribacterales bacterium
AGCATCAAACAAAAGGAGATAAATCATGACTGTCACAGTGCCTCCCAGAACACACCTGATAAAACTCACAGAGCGCCGTGAAATCGCAGACCGAACTTTAGCCATTTGGCTAAAGAAGCCTGCTCGCTTTGATTTTACGGCGGGGCAATTTGTAGAGCTTTCCCTGCTGGTTAACTCAGAAGACAACTCCACGTCTGAGCAACTAGCTTTCTCGATTGCCAGCTCGCCCGATGAAGATGCCTTGATGTTTGCAACCCGCTTGCGCGGTGGAGCTTTCAAACAGGCACTAGCTACGCTGGCGATTGGCAGCGAGATAGAAATGGAGGGACCATATGGCAACTTTATCTTGCATGACGATGCCAAAAGGCCAGCCGTATTTTTGGCAGGCGGAATCGGAATTACACCCGTGAGAAGCATTGTGATGCACGCTGCAGAAGCTAAGCTGTCGAATCAGCTCTTACTTTTTTATTCCAATCGGCGGCCAGAAGACGCTGCGTTTTTGGATGAGCTCAATGCTGCGGAATCAATGAACCCCAATTATCGGTTTATCCCGGTAATGACACAAAGCGAAAAGTCTAAACGGAGATGGGCAGGTGAAACTGGACACATCGATTACAAAATGATTTCCAGATATTTAGACGGTGTAGTGGCTCCCATCTACTACGTCGTAGGCTCACCAGGATTCGTGCAAGCCTTGCGCGTGATGCTTGGAAGCGCCGGAGTGAAAAATGACGATATTCGTTCAGAGGACTTTGTTGGCTATTAGCATTCCTTGAAAGCAGAAATCAGTGTAATTGTGATCTCTTGTCGAAGCACCACATACGGTTAGCAGAACATTGAAAACACCGGACACTGAAAGACCTCGTCAGCTAATGTCAAAGATATTAATGGAGGTAGTAAATCATGGAAACCAAATCAAAACCGTCCAGCCGTGTCACTCCTGAAGAAGTGAAACTCAGATTGGACAATGGCGAGAAGCTCACATTTATCGATGTGCGCAATGCCCAACCCTGGGCCGACTCAGGGATCAAAATTCCTGGTGCGATTCGCATATCGCTTGCAGAATTGCAGCAATGCTTGCCGCTCATACCTCGTACTGAGCCGCTCATCACGTATTGCACGTGACCGCATGAACAAGCAAGCGCCAGGATGGCGTCACAGCTTACTGAGTTCGGTTTTGACGAAGTGCATCCTCTGCTCGGAGGGTTTGATGCATGGTTGGAAGCAGGGTACCCAGTTGAATCCAAGTGAGTCCCAGCAAGGACTCTGCCGAATTTGTCAGGATCTAGCTTTTGGAGTCTGCAATCTGAAAAAGTGCCCAGTCATCGTTTTTTTGAGGTGAAAAATATGGATGCCTTTGAATATTTAGAATTAGATCACTGCCGCATCGATCAACAACTTCGGTCGCTGATTGACAATTATGATCATTGGCCGATTCGAGAAGTGTTCGATAAGTCCGTTCGCATTTTTGATGAGATCAGGCATCACTTCGCGCGGCAGGAATCATTGCTGTGTGCGAGTATTCGCGGGATGGCAGACTCACGAAAATTGATGAGTCAATGTTTGGCTGATCGCGAAAGCATACAAGCGGAAATTGACAATTTGTTAATGAGCCACGTAGACGATGCAGACTTCAAAGAGGAGCTTCGTGCCTTGCTCGAGAAAATAGACAAACATATCCAGTTCTTTCATGAAACACTTTATTCGAATCTACAGGAGCGCCTCTCGCCACAAGCGCGGCTTGATCTCGATACAAAGTTTGAGCAAATGATGCTTGCCTAGACCAACAGCCGAAGAGCATGATCGTTTCTTGGATGACTGATGCTAAAATCCCGCCCGGTGACTAAGCTATTCCTTAAACCCAAACCGCCGTTCAGACTGGACCTGACGGTTTGGGTGTTACGCCGAATTGAAAAGAATTACATCGATCACTGGGATGGCGAAACTTATCGCCGAGCCTGGGTTATCGAGGGCCGTCCAGTAGTAATCGAAGTGACGCAGGAAGGGTCATTGAACGCTCCCGTGGTGGCAGTTTCAATTCGTAATGAGGAGGCCGACCCGGGAACTATCAAAGACATAATTACAACGATATTGGGGCTCTCTGTCGATCTTTCAGACTTTTATGAAATCGCGCGCAAGGACGAACTGCTTGCCAAACTGACATCGCCCTTTATCGGGATGCGGCCAACGCGGTTTCCCTCTCTCTTCGAAGCCCTGCTAAATGCCGTGGCATGCCAACAAGTCTCGTTGCCGGCTGGACTGCAAGTACTAAACAGGCTAAGTCAAACTTTCGGTAAACAAACCGGCCACCTACATACATTTCCGACGGCAGAAAACCTTGCACTGGTTGAGCCTGCGGACATAAAGAAGGTCGGCTTCAGTTTGCGCAAAGCGGTAACGATTTCAACAATCGCGCGATCCGTTGTTTCAGGTGACATGGAGCTTGAACGCCTAAACGACCTGAACGATGAGCAGGTTGTCTCCAGTTTGACCAGCTTGCCAGGCATCGGCAGATGGAGTGCGGAATATGTGTTATTGCGTGGAATGGGACGACTGGATTCATTTCCCGGCGATGATGTCGGCGGCGCTGCAAAGCTTCAAAAGTGGTTGTCTCTAAAAACGCGACCGACATATTCTGAGGCTAAGGAGCTGCTGATGCGATGGCATCCTTACCAGGGGGTGATTTATTTCCATTTGCTCTTGCGCAGCTTGCAGGACAAGAGCATAGTCTAGCCAAGGCTTTGTTGTATGCCTCTAAAATTCGACCTTTTGGCTGCTTTTTCGTTGGAATTCGATTTCGACGACCTTATTTTCCTTTTCTTCCGGTCTTTCAAACATTTTCTTATGAGCGACTTCACGGGCGGTGCGCTCGGCTTCGTGCGCGGAGTGCGCGTAGACTTTGCGCGTGGTGCTTACGTCCTTGTGATTAAGAGCGTTACCGATCACGGAGAGACTTGCTCCGGTCATAGCCATATAAGAGCCTAGCGTCCGCCTCAAGTCGTGCAAATGGAGATTCTCTATTTTTGCGCGTTTCAGAATGCGATGCCATCCTTTCTTAGG
>CAYTDR010001072.1:0-3059 GCA_964436185.1 uncultured Candidatus Obscuribacterales bacterium
CCGATCGACCTGACCCATTCCGAAATGTTTGTTTGCATTGTCCATTGCCAGACGAGTAAAGCTGTACCGGAAAGGTTCCTCCGCGCTCTGAAACAAACCGATGTTCGATAGCTCCAGCTCACGTTCCTCTGAATATTTTTTGCTGCTATGCAAGGCCTGCAAACGTTCCAACATGGCTTTTGGTGATTGGCTCGCCTTTCCGGTGCGTCCGCCTTGCGCCAGGCATACTTGCGAATCCAGAGGTGCCAGGAAGACCGCGGATGCCACCATCAATAGTGAATTCAGGTAAAGCAGAGTTCGTCTGGGAATCATTAAGCTGAGTCGTTTGTCGCGTCTACTCTCATATACCCAGCAGTTTTCGTCTGCTGCCAAAGTCAAACTTCTTTCACTCTGGTTGAAGTCAGGAGACGTCCATGAAGTTCAGATAATGAAGTTGGTTGGATCGTCAGGTAGTCGTTTGTTTGCGTGCACTCTCATGCACTCAACAGTCTCGCATCTGGTAAATCCATACACCTTTCATTTCGGTCTGAAGTTCGCAGGCGGACTTTGCTAGTTGTAATTGCCTACCGACGGTCGCCTCCCGGCCTGCCTGGGCCTGTTGGATCCACTTTAGCGTACTCTTGTCGGCGAAGCATTTGGGTCATCCATGCAGAGCCTTCCCACTTAGGCTCGCCTCGCAGGATGTCATCCAGAACGCGTCGAGCTTGCTCTGGCTTTCCGCTTGCTCCGTAATGCTCAACCATATGTTGCTGCGCAAATTCCTTGTGTAGTTTGAGAAAGCCTTGCAGTGCCGGCTCATCTCGAGAACGTTGGTCCAGATCGGCTACGAGCTTATTCCATTGCTTCTCCAGTTGCTTAGTCATACCGAAGCGAGACGTTTGCTCTTGGAGCGCGCCTATCTCCTGAACGATCTTAGTCTTCGGCGAAGTCCAGTCTTTCGCTGGATTGAGCCCGGCGTCAGTTTCTTTTACAGCTTTGAGAAAAGTCTTGTCGCCAGACGCTCCCGATTCGACCGCCAACTTTCGGAAAGTGTCAGATTCGGCGACTCTGGCGAGGCTCGGGTCTTTGGTCACAGCTTCTGTCAGAACCTTAACTGCAGCGGTTTTGTCACCACCGGCGATGAGCAAGCTTGCGTAGTCCATGCGAGCCTGTGATGATGGGGAAACGCGCATTGCCACAAGGGAGAGCTGCTCTCTTGTTTTTGCCCGTTCCGTGGCAGGTTGATCCTCGAACTTCAACCGAGCAAAATCCTTTCGTGCTTCTGCCTCGGCTGGTGAGAGCTTGAGCACATCCGCTGTTTTGATAAAAGATTCATACTTCTCGCGTGTTTCTTTGGACAGTCGTCCGGTTCTATTAATCTCGGACAATCCATCGGCTTGCATCTCACCCATTCTATTCAACGCTGCCGGTCTGTCATTGATAATTGCGCGAAGCGCTGCACCGGCTCTGCCACGCACCTCCACTTCCGGATGCGATTTTTTTGCTTCCACAAGTGCGTCGAAAAATTTCGATCCCGCCTTCACCAGATCTCGACTGGCCTGTTCTCTTACGGGAAATTCTTCATGGTTCAATCTCTCGAGTAGATCTCTGAGTGATTCCTTGCCTTCCTTTGAAAGGACCTTTGGTGCGCTGTCTGTTTGCGTGTCTCTGTATGCTGCCAATCGATCCTCGTCATCAGCAATATCCAACACGCCATCAATTCGCGTCGCCGGAAAGCCATTGGCTTGGATTGTATCGTTGTTGCCTTTCATAGATGCAATAAGCACCTTGTTGTCCTCCGGCGATACAAATGATGATTGCGCAAATGACTTAGATTCAGTGGCCTGCGTTTCCGGTTGTATTTCTTGAAAAACCATGCCCATCCCCCCATTTAGAAACGTGAGACCGTCCGAGCGGCCGCATCCTGTGGTGTCGCTTTTAGTATCAAAAAATTGGATTCTTTGAGTCCGGTGTAAATCAATGATCAGCGAAGACTTTGAGAAAACTGTTTCAAAACGCTTTACCTGGATTAAATCGCCTGGCTAAGTTTGAACTGCGGAAAACGGGTGCTGTGACACGTAGACTACATTTGCGAATGGAGTCTGTATGGTAGTGACCGGTTTTTCACAGGTGTTTTTCGGTCCTATGGATTGGCTCGGGCATTGCAGTGAGTTGTCCATCGCTCTCAGGCATGTGTTTCTAAGAATGCGAGCAGACACAACCAATCCGCATGAAATGCCGATTCTGCGCAACGCGAAGTCCACTCCCTTCGTCGAAATGCGTGTGCCATTTTTCGTGACGAACAGCGCTGTTCCGGCGTTTGACAATATTCGCTGGGGTCTCTGATTTAACCAGTCGACAATCTCTCTACTTGCCTTTTCATCAAGAGTGAGTTTCGAATCTTGCCGCCTTTGCGGCAAATTGAGCTTCGCTGGAAAGGACAGTTCCAGGTCTTCTATGTTTAAGGCTACACATTCCCCTATTCGAAGACCGAAAAAGTGAATTAGTCTTGCCATAGCTCTATCCCGAACGACCGGGCAAGTGTCTATTGCTACGCCATATAACTGGCGCTCCTGCTCGGAAAGTACCTTCTTTATCACGCCACTATATTTGATGCGTGATTCTTTCAGTTTTGAACAATCCCGTCGCAGAAACCTGCAGAAATTGGCAATCACGGTCAGATAACTATTTACAGTAGTGGGTCGGGCACCGTTAGAATCGATCAAATGCTGCCCGAACGCAGCTATGGCGGAATCCAGGTTGTTTTGTGATATGCAATCAACCTCGGAGGTGTGGCCGAGGTACTCGAGAAATGCATTGATCCTGGCTGCGTAGATTCGTTTTGTACGTTCGTTGAACGGCTGCTGCACTAGCCAAAGACAGTAGCCTTCATAATAGTCCGAAACCCAATTCATGCACGTTCTCCAGAGGCGTTCGAGTAAGCCTCTTTCGAATCTAAAACACGAATATAGAGGAACCATAACATCTCAGGCTCGTTACCTTAAACGTGCTGAGCGGGGCGCGTCCTCTGGAATGATGAATGTGGGCTCGATACAGATCTCTAAGATGGGCGCTATCGT
>CAYTDR010001073.1:0-3057 GCA_964436185.1 uncultured Candidatus Obscuribacterales bacterium
TCCCCTCATCTGCCCTCTTTTCTTTCCAACTAACAAACAAAAGCTTTGCGGAACGGTTGTTCGCAACGCCACCACCTGAATCGATGGAGCAAATCGTTTCTTGAGCATGTCTGGTTTAGTAAGTGCTTTAGACATTCCTGCCGCAGTTTTTCGACGTCCGCATATCTGCAAGAATCTGGAGGCTACAAATGCCTCTAGATATATTGTTGATGCGAGACAAACGAATCAGTGGGCATGTTGGTCAACAGGTGTCAGAAGACTAAATCGATATTAAGACCAGAAGACGGCTGTCAAGAGGGGCGTATGCTAGATCACATCGCCTTTTGGGAGGGTTAAATGAACAATTTGGAAGACGTCCCCCTGGACCGTCGGCTTGAGCAAATGGTGAACGAACGGAACCAGTTCAAGCGAACCCTACTTCTAGGCGGGGCAGGAGTCTTCATTATCTCTGTGCCAATGACTCTATTTTTTGGGGGCATGTGGGGTGTTGGAATTCTGACTGGCACATTTTTGCTTGCAGTCGGACTAAGCATGAAAAGTCACCTGATCTGGATGAACCGGCTGAGTTGGCAGCTAGCCCAACCGCCTCTAACAGAACCTTTTGAGTTTAAAGGGCGGAAGGTGAAGATCTTTCCCTCAAACGAATCCGATCTTTGTATCGAAGCTGAGCTCGACAAGCGATCTCCAGCTCTTCAGGATCTAGAAAAGAGCGGAATGAGAATCAGATACGACCTCTTTCCTGGCGGGGTAGTTTCTTTCCAATCCGGAGAAGAACTGGCATGGGCCCGTGTTAAGTGGTCGAATCTTCGTTTTTTCGACCAGCATTGCCTTCACCTCGGCAAGGCGATCTCCGCACGGATTGAGAGTGGTGAGCTCGGTTGGTTCATCGTTCCATCGGTTATGTATGTGACCTTGGCAGGGCTTTACGTAGGGTTCGTTTTGTCGCAGGACAAACCAGTCACAATCGAGACAACCGCTGCCATTGCGGGAGCGTTGGGACTTTTTCAGGCAATCTTGATTGCTTTGTTTACCGCCACTGGAAACAGCTCATCGAAAATATCTACCAGTATTTTCGAGCGGCGCGTTGCCACCAAAACCGCCACCACGAAGCCCACCTTGTTCGATCAACACGATGCCATGTGTGACTTGCTGTGCCTTTCCTACCTCTATCAGCTCGATGGATTGAACTCAAAGGTGGACCAGTGTAATAACTGGATTCGTGCTCTCAATCAAGGTGGTGATTCGGCAAAACTTGAACTGCCATCTCAATCGCCCATTTTGCGACAGAAATCATTGATCCCCTCCGCACGATTGGTTCTCCTGTTTCCATTTATCGCGCTGGGACTTGCAGCATTGTCGGTGGTAATGATGATGGCTCTGAATGAAACAAGTAGACAGGAGCAGCACAAGATCAGGATGCCGAGACCGGCGGAGCTAGGAGTAGGAGCTCATCTGTTCGATCGGTCTGTTTACAATGGGGACTTTGATCCGGGAGTACGCCGTCTAAAATTTCAACTTGGAGGAGCAGCGCTCGATTCGAAGCTGGTTGATGCACCGTTTGTGGTGCTCACTTCATACGAACCTGGACCTGAAAATGCAAAATTTCAAAAAACACTTGCGTTGAAAAAAGATAAGGACGGACTCTGGACAGGCTTCACTGACGGTTATGTACTTAAACACAAAGGCGAAGAGCCAAATGGTGAGGTGTTGATATGTGAGTTTTATGCGAACACGTTGCGCAAAGGAAGTGCTGAAATCAACGTGCAAATCAGACCGGACCAGGCGAACCAGGAACCTGTAGATGATGCTCAGGGACCGCTAGTCGTAGGCGATCAAAAGGTGACGGTGGAACGCGCAAACACGCCTTGACCCTGTTCGTTGAGGTTCTCGACTGTGACGCTGAGAGCTTTTCCTTTCGGACCGATTGTGAAAGTAACCCCAGCGTCTCCGTTGGAGTTTTCGCCCGGCGGTACGTACGTAAACGTATCACGGTCGAAGTGCTTGAGAGGGAATGTCATTTTATTCGGACCTTCCACGATTGCTAGCTTACCGTCTTTCTCGACAATTGCGATTTCACCGTATAAATCATTGTTGTAGGCACCGAGGTACGCATCATTGTTTTTCGCGGACGATGGCGCATTTGGTGACTTGGTATAGTCAGATGAGTCTTCCAAGCCGAGTGTGGCAGGATCGGCAAATGCTCTCTGGTAGGCACCGAACCAATCTTGAGTCTGTTTACCTTCCAATGCCTCGTCCAGGAATGATGAGGCCAATCCTTCTGCTACTCCTCGGGGTGCCGAGTTTGTGAGTACAACCACACCGATTTTTTCATCGGGCACCATATTGAATACTGTTGCGTTCCCCATCGCAAATCCGCCGGAATGCCCTAGCCGAAGGCGTCCTCGCTCATCGTAGCCCACGTTCATTCCCAAGCCATAGAAACCCGGCAGCCCCGACAGAGGACTGAAGGCTGTAAACATATTCGGAGTCTCAATAATTTTCAATTGCGCTTCCGGAATTACTTGCTTGCCGTCGAACTTTCCTTTCGCCAACACACAACGAATCCATTTCGCCATATCATTTACACTGGAGCTGGCACCACCAGCCGGTGATTGCGCATCCGGTTGCCGAACATATTTTTGCACCCACTTCCCATCTACCAAAACATGTCCAAGCGCTTTGTTGCTGTGTGCAATAAAATCGGAGTAACGCGAACTCGTCGAGGTCATTCCCAGTGGCTTATACAGCCTCTCTGCAGACAGGTCTTCCCAACTCTGACCGCACGCTTTCGCCGCAGCAACCGCTGCCTCAGTCAACCCGAAGTTCGTATATGCATAGTGAGAACGAAAACTGCTTTCAGGTCTCTGATACCGCAAACGGTGCAACACCTGTTGACGATTGTAGCCAATATCCTCTAGTAGGTCGCCGGCGTGGTCCGGTAAACCGCTCTTATGCGCATAAAGATCGCGAATCGTGATTTCGCTACTCACGAAAGGTTCATACATGCGGAACTCTGGGTCAAGCTCGCAAATTTTCGAGTCCCAAGAAACCTTTCCG
>CAYTDR010001074.1:0-3056 GCA_964436185.1 uncultured Candidatus Obscuribacterales bacterium
TGAACGTTCGCTTTGAATGAGTGTGGAACGTCTTTCCACTCACATATGTTGTTCCGTCCCATTTCTTGTTTGACGTAATAAAGAGAAGTATCCGCTTTCTTGAGCAGCTCATCGAAGTCGCGGGCATCTGTTGGAAAACTCGCCATCCCTTGGGATGCGGTAAAGTTGATGATTCCTTCTGGCCAGTCATCTTCCATTTCTATAGCATTCTTGATTCGATCAGCAACAATTCTTGCCTGATACGAGCTTGTATTTTCAAGAACGACGAGAAATTCCTCGCCACCGTATCTAATAACATAGTCTTTGTATCGGCCACCAGCACCTTCTTTCATCCTTGTGTTTAGGCGAATAATTTCAGCAAGCTTACGAAGGACTCCATCTCCAGCCATGTGGCCATAAGTGTCGTTTATATCCTTGAAGTGATCTCCATCAATCATAAGGAAAGTAATCGGATGATCTTCAGGGATCACGCCAGCCCGATCCTGAAGTTGCAAGACGAGTTCAAACAAGAACTTCTTGTTATACAGACCTGTCAGCGGGTCCGTTCTGGCTGATTCGAGCTCTTCTTGCAACACTGTTACTCGATGAAGAGAGCGTGATGTAATATCGCAAACGTTTTTCAGCATTCTTGTCTTCTCATGAATACTCGATGCTGATGCCGATAGCGGTACCAGAATAAAACCCAACTTTCGATTTTCGAACGTCAGCGGAAGAAAGACAAGATGTTCAAACTGGCTAACTATCGGAACAGTGGCCAGCCCGTACTGAATGAATCGCTCTGACGGAATGAAAAATGGGTTTCTCCGAGCAAACATAGTTTCCATCACAAGATTAAAGTCGACGTTTTTCAACACCTGAAGCCCAGTTTCATCGAAACCGATGAACGCAGGTATCTTCAAGCGATGCTGTTTGTCGAAGGTAAGCACTACTCCGGACCGAACAGTTTGTGGATATTTGTTTGAAAGTTTATCCAGCACCAGCTGACATATGTCGTTAGCCGAATCGAATCGATCAAGATCTTTGCTCAATGCCTTGAGAAACTCTTCTTCGGCTTCCTTAGATGCACGCTCAGAAATGTCTCTAGAAGTATGGAATAGATGGTCTTTGTACTCGCTGGATAGACGCTCATTCTCCTTCTTCAAGTCCATCATCTCGCGTCGGAGTTCATGCTCTATTTTGATTCTCTCGTAGGACTCTCGATTGTATTCCTGACGAACGTCCTTGAGTACAGCAGATAATCGCCTGATTGCTGGCGTCGTAATACCACCTGAAATGGCTGATTTGAATTCTTGTTCGTCACTAGCAATTAGGTGTCGTGCTGCTCTCGTGAGCCTGTCGAGCGGTTTGCTTGTAAATTTAGACTCTATTAAACCAACAAGCAAGAGCGTACCAGCGAAAAACAGGAGCGCATATCCAACTGGCACTGACCTTGTGAGCGTGCCGTCAGAGCATCTGTCCAATAGGTTAAGCGGTCCCATGTAGAAGCCGACGTGAAGGTTGTCACCATCACTTGTTGGGACTACAGCATCATAATACAAGGCACCATCTAATTCGACCAAATCAGAAACAGCCTTGGATCTCGGTTTGGCCGGAGTGTATGGTATCGTCTCTGGACTGACTTTTCCTTTAGCGTTCGTGATGTAGTACCAGGACAGTGAATACCGCGCAATCGTATCCAAAATCTGCTGTTTGCTTGGCGCAGTCTCGCTGATATGACTCGCTATTGTATTAGCAGCGGTTTGGTACCTGGTATTCAGGACTACCGAGTAAAAGTTATCTACTGCTGGCAAAGCAACTATTAAAGCAAGAGCAATGGCTAGAACGTAGCGGAGGGGCCAACCTCCAGACAGAAGCCCAAAGAACCCTCCTATCAGAGTTCCCCCTCTTTCTTCATCAGCAAGTTTGCCAGAAGCTGTAGTAGACGTCATGTCGAGTTGCTTCGTGTTCTTTTCCGGTCCAGAGATCCATATACCTCATGGAAAAGAACTATTAACCCTATTTCAATTGAATTGAGATAATGTCTTCACGCTGTGGGTGTCCAGAGTCACATCCCAAGGATGCTACGCACCTGCCATAGCTCCGGGAACGCCCGTTTTGTTAGGGTTGAGCGCAGATAACCGACGCCCTCGCTGCCGCCTGTCCCTGGTTTGAAGCCGATTATTCTTTCCACGACTGTAACGTGATGTGCGCGCCAGAGTGAAATCAACTCGTCGAAGTCGATTAGGGACTCGGACAGGTTGTAAATATCGTGATACTTATCTGACTCATAATAAATCTTCCGAAGCTCGGTCACTCTGGCGCGAGACTCAGCCTGTGTCGCCTCGCTTTTGTCTTCCGGTCTCTTGTGGTGTTCCGCCCAGTGCTCCCGTGGCAAAGCGAAACCGTTAGCTTCAAGCAAATCGTAAAAGATGGTTTCCAGCGTGGGAGCTGCAAAGCGTGCTGTAAGCTTCTCGAAAGCTTCCGGGTCCGACCGGAAGTGCTCGAGCATTCGCTCCTCCCGAAGGCCGGCAGCGAACTCGACTTCTCGGAACTGGCTTGACTGAAAGCCACTGGCGGGATTGAGATTGTCGCGAAAACCGAGAAAGTCTTGTGGAGCCATGGTTTCCAGAATGTGGATCTGGTTGACGAGAACCTTCATGATCTCAACGATGCGGCGCATGAAGAAATTCGCTCGTCTGACGTTGTTGGCGCGCATGTACTCGATGACAGTGTCCAGCTCATGAAGTATGAGTTTGAACCAGAGCTCATAGGTCTGGTGGATGATGATGAACAGTGGCTCGTCATGATGAGGGGGGCTGGAGAGGCAGACTTGAAGGCGCTTCAGGTCGTCCACCTTCAAGTACGTGTTGTATGTAACAGGAGAACGCTCGGTTCCGCCGAAAGCAGCTGGCTCCTTCTTTTCTTCTTGCCCTGTGGTTTTGCTGCTCGACATGCGGTCCTCCGAGCGGGTTTGGGTCATTGCAAGCTCATATGATATCTCGCTTCTCGCGGAAAGCGGTGACTTGTCGAAATTTGCTCTGGAGGTGGGGAATTTCAGGCGTGCCCGGACCATTGGT
>CAYTDR010001075.1:0-3055 GCA_964436185.1 uncultured Candidatus Obscuribacterales bacterium
TCCAGCGGTATCACTTTGCCCCAACAACAAAGCGCTGAGATAATAAGTAGTAGCCCTTCAGCAAATAAGAGTGTTGAAAAAAAACGATGACTGGGCTTGATGAGGCTTGCAATGGCAGCAAGCATGGGAAGCAGGCAAGCGCAGCAGAGAATGCTCGTTATCGGCATTGAGACCTACTTACCGAGGGCCGCAGGAAATCCAAATTTTTCAGCCGCCGGTTGCGCAAGTCACATTCAAAGTTGTGATCGATCTGCCAATGGGAAAGTTCCCGGATTGAAAATTGCTTGAGACGTCCAAGGTTGATAAGGGAATCGGGTATGGTGGCATTGGGGCTTCTAGTAGTCACAGCTTGAACTTCACGCATAACACCTGCAGATCTTTGCATATGCTATCATGCGCACATGACAAGATGCAATGATACCTCGGATCCGATACCGGCACTTATACAGGTCACTGACAGTAATTCGCATTGGAATAACCCGGTCAGTCCAGGCATTCTCGGATTGGGACATCTCATTCACAGTTTGTCGCTAACCTAAGTTGAAGCCACACAAGAAACAGCCAAGCTCAACTCTACGTGATTCTTTCGCAGTTCCTTCAAGCCTTTTCTGCGCATCACCAAAGCAGATGAATCTTTACCGACGATTCAAGACGACAAACCATCTTATCTTATTTTCGACTTGCTCATGTGGCTGACTGTTTGTTTGCATCAGAGAGCGGCTTGCCGCCTTTGTTCCGACTGCAAAACAATTCGGGAGCACTCAGTCCGTTATGACCGGTTAAAGGGCTTCCAGCATATTCTTGACGCCAACCAAGTGATTGTTGAATATTTCTTTGGCCACATCGAGGAGCTTCCAGATAGTCGGGTCGGTGCAACTATAATAGATATTACTTCCCTGTTTGCGACCAACTACAAGGTCCTTCGATCGCAGAACAGCTAATTGTTGCGAAACGTTGGTAGCTTCAACGTCAAGGCGAAGTTTCAGCTCAGAGACTGTCAATTCACCATCGCGCAATTCATCCAGTATCCGAATGCGCAACGGATTGGCAAGCGCCTTGAAAAACTCAGACTTGAAATCAACCAACTTGTTTGTCATGTTTGAAATCTCGATTATTCATTCGAGCCAGTTGTAAACAAGTACACATATTCGAATATGCATACTTGTTGGATTGTAACATGTTGACGTGTTTAACGCGATTCTCGATGCAACAACGTAGAGAAGGAGCAGTCCTTCCCTCGTTGCTTGTAACCGGTAAGGAGATAACCGGTTGTGGTGTGAAGAATCGTAGGGAACTACCTTAATCCAAAGAACCGAAAAATGGACTTAGCCGGCGCCTGCTCTACAGCAGGCTCGCAAGTTACTGTCCGCCCTTCGAATTGATCTCCGTCTATATTTTTCGCCACTTGCAAAGCTGCGCCGCGGGTCTCAAAAACCACATAGGCGTAGCCAAGCAGCTTTCCGTTCCGTTCGTTTACCGGAATATCCCAGGACCGCACCTTTCCGAAGCGTGAGAGCCAATTTACGACCTTTTCCGGGTCGCATTCAGTCGGCAAATTACCAATTAGAAATTTAGAAGTCATATCTACGCATCTGCAAACATTTGCATCTCTATACATTCCAAGTGTATCATTGGTATTCATAGCGAGCAAGATCGTCTTTTTTGAAGTCCAATGATGCTCTCGAGCTTGCAATTCGGCGACCGGTGCATGATTTGGAGAAAAACTACAGATGAATATGTATAACGAACTGACCAGTTTCCCCTTTGTTCAGCATTTGACGGAAGTTGAACTTTCAGATGGTCTGCTTAACGGTTCAATTCCCTCAGCAATACTTGTTTGTTGCTCCGATATGGGTCCAGAACTGCTCAAAGTCTGCAACTCAGCGGAAACCAATCTTCTAACCTTCCAGAATTTCGGACATAAGACGGATGGAATTGCTGAACAGGCGTTGTATAGCCAAGTCCACAGTGTAATTGTTTATGGACACACAGATTGTGCGTTTATGCGGTTTCTGGTTAAGTCCGATGAACTCGGTCATGTGGAAAAAGATCTGAAGGACAAGTGGTTTCATTGTGAATCAGAAACTGCGATGGCTTTGAACTCCGACAGGACAAAGACTTGGAAACAAGTAATAGAGCTACGGGTGTTGTCCGAGTTAAACAAACTCTTGCAGAATCAAGATTTTTTGAAGCGAGCGGAGAACCTCGAAGTCGTTTTGCACGGTTGGGTATACGATGACGAAAGAGGTGGACTCGATGTCTACGAGCCGAAAGAACGCAGATTCGTAGCTGTTGAGCAGCGAATCGTTTTGCAATCTTAGATAGCTTATTTATTTGCAAACATGTAGAATCTGCGGCACTGCAAGCCTATCGGCACGAGGAATCAGCAATGTTACCAAAATCCATAGAAGAGGATCCTCGATATGCGGGGAAACTTGAATCGATTGATTCAGCCTCAAAAATCCCACTAGAGTGGCGACAAACACCGATTGAAAAGTTCATTTGTTCAGAGAACTTCGGTGGAAAAATTGAAAGCAGTGGCACGCCTGAACTTCTCATTGCCACCTGTATTGAGTTCCGATATGCGCTCCCAATCCCTCGCATGTTCGCTTATGTCTTACGCCGCGCCAGCGGACGACTAATAGGGTCAGAATTCAGCCTTGCGTACATTCTTTCTGCCGGCGTCAGACACATCTGCCTGGTTGGGCACAACGACTGCGGCATGACGAAAGTAGAAGAGAACAAGCCGCGGATGATTCAGGCTCTCATTGATCAGGGCTGGTATCCGGATAGAGCAGCGGAATTCATAAATATGCAGGCCAGTCGTCATCAAATGAAGGACGAACTGGATGGACTGGAGTGGGAATATAAGCGACTCCGTCGCCTTTTTAGAAATGTTGAAATTGCACCACTTTTTGTAGATTTGTCCGACACTCATCTCTACATCCCGAGTTGGTACTTTGAACATCGAGACAAACATAGCTTTGAACGCGATGCAAACGAAGTAGCTGACGAGGACATTCTTCAGATTACCTAGCCTTTGCAAGAAAAGGCA
>CAYTDR010001076.1:0-3055 GCA_964436185.1 uncultured Candidatus Obscuribacterales bacterium
CGATGAAAGATCGGCTATTGGAAAAATAGATGAGAAAACGTCCAAGAGATATTTTTTCTCACTGAATGATATTCAGATCAAGATCTTGAATAAGTGGGGAGGTCTCAAATATCCTGAAGATGCCGCACCGGTTGTGGTTTCCTTTGATGTCGACGACATGGGAGAGATTTCAAATCCGAAAGTGACCACTTCATCGGGAGACCCTGCCATCGATCAAAAGGCACTAAATTCGGTGATAACGGCAGCTCCATTTACGCCATTCCAAAACGGTGGAACGGCGAGGGTAGGAGTCAGCTATTCCTTTGGTGGCACCACTGAAGAGCGCTTTGCACGCTTTATGATTGATCTGCAGGATCAAATCAAGGCGAATTGGATGCCACCAACATCTGAAAATTCATACAGACATAATTCTTCGAACCGAGCGGCCGTGTCATTTACAATGCACCACGATGGTCGTATCTCAAATTTACGTCTGATCGAATCATCAGGGATAGCCTCGATGGATAGAGCGGCCACAAAAGCAATCGAGTATGCAACACGACACATCCGTTCGTTGCCGCCTGGATCACCGGCCAGTATTCCTATCACATTTACCTTCGACTACAAACTCTTCCGCGTCCCTGATAGCGACCTCTTCAGAAAGTTCAGCCGACACCTTTAGCGACTCGCGAGAAGTTTGTCGAGAAACAGAATGACGACAAAACCAACAGACGGCAGATTATCGTTCGGCAGCCTTGAGCCACAACCGCGTCACTGTTTCTTGGCTAGACCGAACACGGCGATTTCGAGGTTGTTGCGTGCTTCGGAGAGATGCGGGTTGAGCCGTAGGGCCATTTGAAATTGATTTACTGCCGACGCTACGTCGCCTTTGGCGTAGAGAGCGAAACCAAGATCGTTGCGAGCCTGGGCATTGAGTGGATCAAGCTCCACTGCTTGCTCGAATTCATTGACTGCGTCAGGGAAATTCTTGTTGGCATGAAGCGCTCTGCCCAGTGCAAGATGACTGTCAGATGAGGTCGGATCGAGCAGCGTCGCTTGTCTGGAGGTTCGCAATGCGCTTTCTGCATCTCCTGATTTCAGAAGTACCTTGGTAAGCACCACATGCGCCCTCGCTGAATTGGGCATGACCGAGATAGCCTGGCGTGCCGCCTGCAGTGCACCGATTGGATCATCAGCGAATACGAGCGCATCGGCTAGACCCGAGAGACCATCGGCAGTCGGTTTAATTTCGTTAGCCGATCGATATTCATCGATGGCTTCGGATATACCGCCGTGATGCAAAAGACTTTCGGCAAAAAATATTCTTGGCTCCGGTGCATCAGGCGCGATTGCAATCGCCCGCTGATAAGCGGAGTGAGCAGCAGACTGGTCGCCAGCTTCATCAAGCAACTTGGCTAAAAGTGTATGACTGACGTAATCATCCGGCTCTAGCGCGATGGCGCGCTTCATCTCAGTAGCAGCGCCTTCCAGATCGCCGACCAAGTAGTTATAGCTTCCAAGCTTCATGCGTAGGAGCGCATCGTGTGGCGAGTCAACAACCTTCTTGCGAGCTTCGATGATGAGATCCCCTACCTCGCGAAGATCGGTGTGAGTAAGGTCGATTCGGAACAACTCGAACAAACCACTAAAGCTGCTATGAGCGCGATTTTGTTTCTCACTGGCCCTTGCCGGCGCTGAACCTTCAGATTCGCTCTGTGGCGTGCTTCCGCCCGAGTAAAGTTCTGCCCGCGTACCTGCCGGAGGCGGCGAGGCTACTGCGCGCGGAGCTGACATTGCAGTCTTTCCCGATGCGGCTTTGCCGGACGACTTGGTCTCTGATTTCTCGCCCGAGGCGGTTACCTTCTTGCCTTTCTCTTCGGTCTCCGTCTCCGCAGAGCGTTTTGAAGCTCTCTCTCGACCGACACGTTCGCTCTTTGTGCTTTGGGTCCCCGTCAACCCGGCCCGTTCTCGCCAAATTGGAGTCTTTGCGTCTCCCGTGGCAGTCGATTTTGAACGCCGGGACGGAGTATTGCCTTCCCATTCATCAGGAGACGACGATGGTGAATGTTCTCCGGATAGACCTGCTCGTTCGCGCCAAATTGGATTCGCCCTCTTGCCTTTTTTGGTTGGCGTCGACTCCGACGGCGATGATGATGAAAGCGATGTCTCTTCCGTTGCCGCTCTGCTCCCTCGGCGGAGCCTGGAAGATTGAGTTTTCTCAGTGCCTTCCACAGTTTTTAATGATGAACCGGAAGCAGAGTCCTCGTCCGTGGTGGCTCGTCTTCGCTTCGTCGACGTAGGAGGTGTCTCTTCGCTCGTACTGGTTGAGGTCATGCTTTCGCCGGTGGTAGATTTTGTCCGCCACCTCCGACGTGATGAAGATGTACGAGTCGAGCTTTTCGATGCTGAATCGGTCACCTGGCCTTGCTCGCCACTCTCTGCCTCGTTGGCATATGAGTTGGTGGTAGAAAGCGCAAGAATGAAAGCGACCAAAACTGCTCTTTCCAGTCTTCTCGAAATCATGGACATCCTGTTCCTCTTTCAACTCGTGACTAAGTTTTGATCCCCTAGTACTTTACACGCATTCCATCATGTGCAGATCTGCTGGACTAATTTGATATTCTTGCATCAGCTCTCGGACAGTTCCTGAGTCACATCTGAGAAAAGTCATAACTTTCACAGGCAAGATCGAGTTCGATGAATATCGCATCAGCACCTCAAATTATCGCAGCATACGTGCATATTCCTTTCTGCACACACAAGTGTGAGTTCTGTGATTTCGCTGCATTCAGTGGGCTCGCCCATCTCGAGGCGCAATATTTTGAAGTTTTGGAGCAGGAAATTCTTGCCAGGGTCGAGGAGCTAAAGCCGCGGATTCAACTTTCCACGATTTTTTTTGGTGGTGGAACACCAGGTCTTGCCGATCCGGAGAGAGTCAGACGCATTATCGAGCTCATCAAAGGAACCCTGAGCACTGATAGCGAACTAGAAATTACGCTCGAAACCACACCTCACGCAATAACCGTCGAGAAACTTGTCCAGTGGCGTTCGATGGGAATCAATAGATTGTCGATCG
>CAYTDR010001077.1:0-3054 GCA_964436185.1 uncultured Candidatus Obscuribacterales bacterium
CGGGCACAAGTTCGGTCTGGTCTATCCGGGAATCGGCTGGGCCATCTGGAGAGACGAAGAAGCACTGCCGCGTGACCTGGTCTTCAACGTCAACTATCTCGGCGGTCAGATGGGCACGTTCACCCTCAATTTCTCGCAAGGATCGAGCCATGTAATTGCTCAGTATTACAACTTCATCCGCCTGGGAGTAGAGGGCTATCGAAACATTATGGAAGACTGCATGGCGAATGCAGAATACCTGAATGACCAACTGCTGAAGACAGGGAAGTTCGAACTTCTGAGCAAAGAAAACACAATTCCCATCAGCGTCGCCAAGCTTAAAGATTCGAGCGATTATGATGTGTTCGACATCTCACATGTGTTGCGCACACGAGGCTGGACAGTCCCGGCATACACGATGCCGCCGAACGCTCAAGAAATCGCGGTATTACGTGTAGTGGTACGGGAAAGTTTCTCGCGTGATCTCGCCGACATTCTTGTTGGTGATATCCAAGAAACCATTAAATTGCTGGGAGACAGTAAAGGCAAACGAACATTCGTCCTTGGTGAAAGCCAAATTTGCTGATGTTCGCGCCAGTTCACGTTTCAGGCGCCTTTCATGGAACATCGAGTCTGTTGCTACAATGAGGTCGATTCAATTTCGACATCCACTCGGAGGTGAGAAGAGAATATGGAACTTACCGGAAAAAAAGTATTGATCATCGCTGGACCGCAGTATGAAGACAGAGAGCTGTTCTATCCGTACTACCGATTCTTGGAGGCAGGTGCCGAGGTCAAGGTAGCCGGCATCGGAGAGAAGCAGTATGTGGGCAAGTACGGGGTTCCAGTTCCAGTCGATGGACAATGCGAAGAGTACGTCAAAACCAAATGGGATCTGGTCATTATTCCCGGCGGCTGGGCGCCAGACAAGATCAGAGCAAACGAAGCCGCTCTGGAAATAGTGCGCGAAACCTTGAAGAACAAGGGAGTAGTCGGCTCCATCTGCCACGGTCCATGGGTGCTTGCTTCTGCGGATGTGGTGAAAGGCGTAAAGCTAACGAGCTATAAGAACATTCGCCAGGATCTAATAAATGCCGGTGCTAACTGGGTCGATCAAGAAGTTGTCGTCGACAAGAACATCGTCACTTCAAGAACTCCCGCGGACCTACCGGCGTTCTGCAGAGAGACCCTCAAACTCCTGCAACTGACTCGAGTTTAGAAACAAGGCAATTGAGCGCAGCCACTACCCAGGCGGCTGGAGTAGTTGACTGCGCTCACCTTCTAACTTTTTGCTTCGTCACCTGAAGAACTCTCGCGGACCTTCCAACGTCCGACTCTTGGAAGTGACTCAAGTTTGAACATTCGAGAATCGAAGCGCAGCTAATTGGTCACCGCTCCAGACTCCGGAGAAGCTAGCTGCGCAATAATTTCGGGCACATGACCTGTATTTTTATTACGATCAATATCGATGGCTAGGTCCGCGCCACTGCTCTTGCCACGGATTTAAGTCAAAGGCCTGGGTCAGTGGCTTTCCTGACTCATTATCCAGCCCAGAAAACACTTAACTTATTGACCCCGCTTGATCTATAACTAAAATCATTTACTTCACATCTACCTGCAAAAGGCTTTGACCCTCAGCTAATCTCTCTCACGGCAAATTGGCAAACGAAGATTGCTTGAGCAAATCGAGCACATCCGCCCCAATATCGCTGCCAAACTAAACGTGAACCACTGTTGAGCATATTTGTTGTGTCGATTTTCCTGTTTCGTAAATTCCTAGCTGCGTCTGTGCGTCACTGAATGCGGTGCAACGTAATCCTGGCAGTGAGCCGCCAGACCCTCCGTTGGCGGCTCATGCGCGTCGGTACCAAGCACAACTCGCTTCATTCCCAACGACCTCCCTACTGTGAGTTAATGCGAGAAATGCATATTCTAATGAGGTAGAGAACCTCTGCCGAAGAGGCTC
The DNA here is from genome assembly GCA_964436185.1 of uncultured Candidatus Obscuribacterales bacterium. Taxonomy (GTDB): domain Bacteria; phylum Cyanobacteriota; class Vampirovibrionia; order Obscuribacterales; family Obscuribacteraceae; genus CAYTDR01. The sequence goes on from CAYTDR010001077.1 coordinate 1,946, forward strand.
TCGTTACTTTCAGCTTACTTGCTCGATGGCACCAGTCGTTGAGCATCGTCCGATCATCCAACGATTAGGACCCACGCAATGGGAATCGACACGTCAGTTTGGCTTCGTCTGATTCGAACCCAGGTTGCTCACCTCAGGTCGAAGTACGAGGAGTGTTACTGGACCTTCGGCATGGTCCACGACTTCACGATTGTCGCCGAAGGCGGTCCTTCGCTGATCGGCAATGAGGCGATGGCGGCCCAGCTCGCGGCTTCCGTCGAGGAAGAGAACATCACCGTCACGTTCGCGCCGGCCCGGCCAGGCTTCGAATCAATTGGTCCGAGCTTCCAGCTACGCCGCACCCCTTCCGCAGACGAGCAGCAGCTGGAGACCAGGTGGGCCGAATACCTCGTTAGCGCTGTCGCTGCGGCTGAGCGCAACGGTCTCGCCTATCATGTCATCACTGCTGCGGACCTGGAGAAGAACGGCTGCTCACGTATTCCCGTCGTCGCCTTCGACTTCCAGGTGAATCGGGAGGGTCCGCCGGAACGTTATTACAGCTCCTTCCCATGGACGGCCCGAGCCACCGGGCAGTTCAAGGACTCGACATACAAGGTTTACACCCGCGAGATCGAGCCGGGGCAATACGCCTTCGTGCTCAATCGGCGCGAGCTGCCGCCAGGCTTTGACAGCGACGCCGTGATCGCTCAATGGGTGAACTTTCTTCGCACGGAGCTCGAAGACTGCAGACAGAGCAGGACGATTTACTGCTGCTACGACGCTCAGCAGCTGACGGCAGCAGGATGCAGTGTCATCCTTTGCCGCACCCTTGCGAATTGCGCCATCGCGCAGATCGCCGATGAATTCCCCGAGTTCGAGATCTACGTTCACACCTACGACCGCTACAGTGGCACGGTCGAGGACGAATACTTCACCGTCGTGGCGAAGAATCGCCTCCGGACTTCCACCTGAGCCGTCCATCACCAGTTCGCAACCTGGAGCAACGAGCATATACTCAACCTCTCACAGACTGACAGTCGCTTCTGATAGCAACCGCTGGAACAAGGCTGAGCCATCCATCGACTGACTAACGCGATAGCTAACGAGTACGAACTCAACAGCTCTCGATT
>CAYTDR010001078.1:0-3052 GCA_964436185.1 uncultured Candidatus Obscuribacterales bacterium
CTATACTCTGGACGTATGGTGGCTGGAGAGACAATATTTTTCTTGCTGGAGAAACCAAGCAAGCGGAACGTTCGATACCCTTCGCGCTTCTTGCCACCTGCCTTGTAGTTACAGTCATCTATTGCGGAATGAATTTCCTCTACCTTTCCTACATTCCGATCGAGACACTAACATCATCGAAACTGGTTGCCGACGAGCTATTCAGAGTGCTCTTCGGACCGATCGGAGCAACGCTCGTGAAGGTCTTCATAGCGGTCTACGGACTCGGTGCTATTAACGCGCTGCTTCTAACGGGCAGCAGAATCGGCCACGCAATGGCCGAGGACAATAAGTTTTTCGTCGCGCTCTCCAAGACAAACGAGAAGACGGATGTACCGGTGCGCTCTCTTGCATTCAACGCAGTTTGGTCCTGTCTGCTGATTCTGACTGGAACGTTCGAGCAACTGCTTTTCTTCACGGGTTTAGCAGTCTGGATCTTTTTCTCGATGGTGGCATTGGCTGTAATCATCGTCCGTCGCAAGGAAAAGAACGCTTCTGGTTTTCTCGTTCCGTTCTATCCGATGACCCCAATTGTGGTGGCAGTGATATCGGGAGGACTGGCCCTTTCCACGATAATTTACTATCCTACAGAGTCACTTATCGGCACCGGAATTGTTTTATCAGGTATGTTCGTCTACTTTGCTCAAGGCCTGATTAAGATCGGACGTGCTTGAGATGAGTTGTTCCAAGTTGCAATTCATAGCTTTCTGAAACTAGTTCTCCGTATCGCAAAATGTAAAAGCGATACACAGTTGTGCGTATACCAACAGGCTGATTCACAATAACTTGCGTACGTCGAATAATGGGATAAGCGAATCCCCATTGACTGCAAAAAATCTTGCTTGCAGTTTTGCCACCGCGTGGAGGTGAAAACCAACGATGCATTTATCTCGATACCGACTGCTGATCTGGTGTATGTTCAGCTTTCCGATCTTACTTACACTTCAATTTCAATCTTCTGCTATCGGGCAGGAAAAGACTCTTACTAAACCCAACAGATCATTCAAACAGCCTAAACCAAAGGCAAACTGGTGCGAAAACACCTTGCTTGTAATGCCATATAAAGCAGGCTTGGAAGAATCACAAGATCTCGTGAAGGAATTGAATGGTACCATCAGCCATACCATTGGACAGGACAATTACACCGTATGGGTAGTGACTTTCAAGGACACAAAGCAGTTTGCCAAAGCAGAAACAGAACTTAGAAAGAACAAGCAAATTCATGCTGTTCAGCGAGATTTCCTACTATCGACAGAGGAATTTTTCTCGAACGACCCTTTCTATCCGCAGCAATGGCATCTGCCAGCGATGAACGTTCCACCAACATGGAGCCTCGGTTTAAACAGGACGTTCGAGACAGGTTTCCCTTGTCTCATAGACAGTGGAGTGGATTTCGGTGCGGACGGCACCTTGCAAAATGACCTTGCCGTGCCCTATGGATATGATGCTGTAAACAAACAGTTCTTGAATGGTGTTGCAGACTTGACAGGACACGGAACACTCGTAGCCTCAAGCGTTTTCTCATTCACCAACAACAATACCCGGCTGGCCGGATTCTACGACAGTAGTCCCATTACCCCCATAGCTGTCAGAGTGGTCGACAGACGTGGACGTATAACCACATCCGCAGTCATTGAAGCTTTCAATTCAGGTGTGGTGCCCGGACACGGAGTAACAAACTTGAGTCTCAATGCCCCTCCGCCATATTCGCTGGCAAACCCTAGCGCCTTCCCGGCCCTTCACGAATACTTCAGACGGTATCACGACATGCAAGATGGGATAATCGTTTGCGCTGCCGGCAACGATGGTAAATTCGACTCAAATGCGCGTTTGCCCTATTTGATGGTCGTATCCGCAATCAACAACGATTACGAGCTGGCGCCATTCTCGAACTATGGACATCCAATCTGGTTCACCGCACCTGGCACTAACATACTTTGCTTCGACAAGAAAGGCAAAGTCAAATCGGTTTCAGGAACCTCATTCGCATGTGCGATGGTGGCGGCAGTTGCGCATATCACGAAATCGATCGACATCAACATAACCAATACGCAGGTCGAACAGGTCATGATGAGGAACGCAACGAACTTAAAGACCGGCAGCTGGAATCCGTTCTACGGCTATGGAATGCCCGATCTCTATGCCTGCGTTCGTGAAATGCAGCGGCAGGTATTGATCGGCGATCCGCCGCCGCTTCCTCCAGGCGCAAGGAAGCTCTACAACAGGAAGGGCAAAGGAAACACCAAGAATCTGGAAAAATTCGGAACCATATCTCGGTAGCACGAAGTTCGAATGAAGAGTAGAGACGAAGGGACGTACTTCACTGGTGAAGTGCGTCCCTCCTTTTCCGAAGAAGGGCTCTTTATGTGTTGCGATCGATGAATCCGTCTTAGAAATGAAGAGGGGCTAAAAATCGCAGCCATGACCGGTGCACACAAAAGGCGTTGAAAGACGACCCTTGATTATGTGCGAAACTGCCAATCACACGGCGCTCTCCTCAATGGACACGCCAGTATCGAGATCGCACCAACATCATCTAATGAGCATCTCTCTGACCAGGCAGCCGTGTCCCCTCCAGACTATACTGAGCCTGATCATGGTATAAAGGATGAGACTTCAATAGGCTGTTTAATGTATGACCCCGAATGACGAGCAGCACCATTGGGAAGCCAGATTTTCAGGACTGTTCGATGAACAGGCCTCTCCGATAGAGGACGAGTCCCCTGCGCGCAAACAGCCATCGTCCACGATGATCGATGCTCTCAAAAACAGGGGCATCGCAATCGGTGAAGATGCAATTGTCGGAACCACCATCGTAAATAAATACAGGATACTGTCCTTCATTGGCAAAGGCGGCATGAGCGGCGTCTACAAGGTTGAGGACATCGAGACAGGAAAGTACTACGCGCTCAAGCTCCTGCATGAGCATCTCTGGCAAGATCCCGACGCGGTACAACGATTCCGGCTCGAAGGCAAGGCCATGAGCCGATTGTCGCATCCAAATCTGATCAGT
>CAYTDR010001079.1:0-1223 GCA_964436185.1 uncultured Candidatus Obscuribacterales bacterium
TAGGGAATCGACATGTCGAGTCATCGAAATGCTCTCGCAGCCAGTTGAGAATTTGCCTGAGTTGTTGGCCTCAAACGTTGCGGCACAGCTGTCGAAAGTCGGCGGTCTTCCTGGCTGGTTGCATGCAATCAAAACCGCTAGTGAAGCTCCTTCTGAAAAGTGCCCGCGTTGTGGAGGCAGCTTGCTAAAGAAAGTTCACAACATTCTCAAGGTCAACTACTGGCAGTGCTCCCAGTCGCCCAGCTGTCGATACACTCGCGATGACGCGGACGGAGTGCAACCTTCCAAAATTCTGAGTCCCCTGGGCTCGCCTGTCGACAATTCGCAACCTCTGGCAGCCAATCAGAGCAGCCCGCAAACAGCAGCCAGTGCCGGCAGGAGTGTGAAAGGTCGAAACAAAACTGCCGGCAACAAAACCAGTACAACAACTCGTCGCAAACGCGGACAGTCGAAGACCCTTTCCGCCTCGGACGTCTGTGACGCTTGCGGAAGCACACTACAGCTTGTGACAGGCATTAAGAGTCTGTACGTCTGCAGCAACTACCCGGCCTGCAACTTCACAAAACCGTTCTAGGTGATTCGATTGAGTGCCAGAAACTATCGAACAGAGCTCGAACGCATCAGATTGTCGATCTCCCTGGTTCCGCCCGATTCAACCGAGTTAGCGAAGGAAAAAACCGTAGCAAGGATGTGCTTTCTGACTTCCCTTGCGTTCATTCTCTGCAGCCTCGTCACTGTATGGTTAAATGGCTCTCTACTCTGGCAGATGGCCTTCTCCGATCTGGCCCTCATCCTGGTCAATTTGACTTTATGGTGCCTGATGTACATGAAGGAATCTAGGTCTTCTGATTTGAGCAATCTCACTTCTCTTTCAGAACTTCTCGATACTCTTCGTTCAATGCAGGAACACATGAGAGAGAGAGAATCGGAGGTCCTTCTAGAGATGCGCACTTGTCATACAGCGACTGAAGAGAAGCGGAGGGAGTGGGAAGCGACTTGCACGTCACTGACGTTGCAGCTAGAAGCAAATAAAGAATCGAAAAAGAAGGCGCTTATTAAGATCGCCACGATCTATCAAGAACGAACAGCAATGCTGGATTCTCAACTGTGTTCAGAGATCGAAGAGCTGCGCACATCGTCTACTTATCGTCTCGCTCAACTGGATCGAGAGATAAAGGAAATCCAGGTCAAAATAAATAGTGAGCACAGTGCCGTGCTGACTA
>CAYTDR010001079.1:1233-3051 GCA_964436185.1 uncultured Candidatus Obscuribacterales bacterium
CTTGCAAAAGACACATGTAAACCATCTACTGAAAACTTTGAAAGTCGTAAGCTCATCGGTGATGGCGATTGATGACCTGAGCCGCACTGCGCTAGTAAACGCAGGGGTGCGAAGTGCACTGGATGTTGATTTCGATCGTCTGTCTGAAATCCCCGACTTAAAGGAACATGTTCGAAAGTCAATAGTGCACTGGCGTCGATACCATGAAAAACAAGCGGAGCTCACCAAACCTCTTAGTCTGGCAGGTTCGCGAAAAAGCAGGTTAGCAGAGAGGCTCGAAAAGAGGCATCAGCATCTTCGCCAGGAACGGCAGAATTTGCAGGAGCAGATGCACCAAACAACATCGGAGATTGAGGTGCTCTACTCCATCGCCAGAAAGCAGCTGAAGAGGCTGGAGCTCGAATCAACAGTTCAGGCTGAGCGTGAATTCGAAATCTCAAAGCTACAGCAATCTCTGGATAATACGCTTCATACGCTTGGCAGGATGAAGGGGGTCCAGACCGATGAACATAGCCGACAAAACAACACAGTTATGGATCTTCGAGAAGCAATGGCGGATTGCAATTCGATCATTCGAGCCACCGAAGTGCGCATTTCAAACAGGTGCACCCCAACCTTCGCTGTGTATGTCACCAAACTATTGGGAGCATCTGACCATTAACTGGATTCATGGGGGTCTCGGTCCTTCTGAAAACATTGATGGATAGTCCTATCCGCCTCAGTCGCATTAGTAGTCGAAACGGTACAGAGATATCAACCATGAAAATTGTCTGGAGTAAATCATGACCTGGCCAACAGCTGCCCAGTATCAAGAAGCATTGCAACATCCTCTGTCCAGCTTCAATGACAGTCAGCTACGCAGTGGAACTGCGCTGAGAGATAAGCTTGGCATGCCCGCTGTTTGTTCTGGAAATTTCGCCAGCGTCTTCTCTCTCGATTGTGGTGGCACGCGAGTTGCTGTCAAATGTTTTTTAAGGAACTGCACAGACCAGCATAGTCGATACAGTGAGATCGCAGAACACCTTGCGCACTGCGACCTCCCATATTTCGCGCAGTTCCAATATCTGGAGAATGGTATGTGCATGGACAGAGAGTTCTTTCCGGTCCTCAAAATGGAATGGATTGAAGGAGACACCCTGCTAGCCTACCTCGAGAAGCATATCAATCATAGAGAACGACTTTTGAATCTAACTTCTGGCTTCCGAAAGATGATCGACGACATGAAGGTCGCGGGCATCGCACATGGGGACTTGCAGCACGCAAATATACTGATCACATCTGGTGACAGAGTGAAACTGATCGACTATGACGGTATGTATGTTCCTGGGCTCGCCAAATACCAGTCGAATGAAAACGGTCTTAAGAGCTATCAGCACCCGATGAGAACTCCAGGGCACTTTGGTCCATACCTGGATAATTTTTCCGCTTGGTTAATTCATTCTTCACTAGTCTGCCTATTGATTGACAACTCTCTCTGGACTCGAACGCTTCCTCAACGTGAGCATCTCCTCTTTCAGGAAGCCGATCTGACATATCCGTCTAATTCAGCTCTCGTTCAGCAGTTGACCCAGCATAGTTCTCCCCAAATTAGAAGTATTTCCGAGACTCTCAACCGACTGCTCGCAATGCCACCAGAAGAAGTTCCACCTTTGCATGACATTGCCGTAGCGGGCATCCTAATCGATGTGACCCTAGAACAGCACCTCCGAAAACTCGGATTGAAAGTTGCAAATTTTGATAGCGATATTCATGACGCATTCGAGGTATGGCAGCAGGTTTGGGCACCAGAGCATTATAGGCACCAACGTGGTCTAGCCA
>CAYTDR010001080.1:0-3043 GCA_964436185.1 uncultured Candidatus Obscuribacterales bacterium
GCCTCAGGTTCTTTCATTGACGGCTCTAACTCGAAAGACAGTGATGATTTAACTGACCGGAACCAGACGTCTGGTGCCTTTTATCTCGTCAGCCAGGCTTTTGTGAAACTCGCTGAGAGCCCGTTCCAATCGGACGAACAGCTCATCGATCTCATCTTCTGTGGCAGTAAAGGGCGGAGCGATGAGCAGGTTGTCGCCCAGAGTGCCATCAATAAATCCGGAGCCTGGATAAACTAAGAGGCCTTCCTGGTTGGCAAACTTCTCCAGCAACTTTCCAGCCTTGAGGTGAGCAGGTAAGGGTCGTTTCGTGGCTTTGTCGGCAACAAGCTCAATCCCGGCAAGGAAGCCACGTCCGCGGATGTCTCCGATGCCAGGGAAGTCCCTGAGCCGATCGAATCGCTGGAAGAAAACGCTTTCTCTTTCTTTCACGCTCTCGATCAGCTTATGTTTCTCCAGCAGCTTAAGGCTGGCTAAACCTGCAGCAGCAGCGGTCGGATGACCACTGTAAGTGAAGCCGTGCTCGAAGACTCCGCTACCGTCTTTGATGGCGCGAACAATTTCAGTGCTGGCGATGACGGCGCCAAGCGGTTGGTATCCGGCTGAAAGCCCTTTACCCACCACGATCAGGTCCGGCTCAACATCCCACAATTGCATGGCGAAATTGGCACCGCATCTACCCAACCCGACCATGACCTCATCAGCGATGAGCAAGACATCGTATTTGGTGCAAATCTCTCTTATTCGTCTCCAATATCCAGGACCAGGAACAGCCGCACCCAGAGCAGCACCTACAATAGGTTCACCCATGAATGCCATGACATTCTCCGGTCCCCAAACTTGAATCGCTTCCTCGAGCTCATTGGCTCTCGCGATATCGCATTCCGGCGTCTGGCAAGGTCCCGGTCCGAATCCGCATTGGCAACGATACTTATAGTCCGTGTTGATCAACGCAGGGGGTTTCAACATTGGCAGATAGGTTTTTCTGCGCGCCGGATGACCTGTCGCTGAAAGCGCACCCAGAGTCGCTCCGTGATAACTATGCCGTCTGGAGACCAGCACATGTTTTGTCGGTCTGCCCGTCTCGACAAAATAGGATCTAGCCATTTTAATTGCAGTCTCTACGGCTTCTGAACCGCCGCAACTAAGGCTGACTTTACCATCGTCTTTAAAGTTCTTTGGCGCAAACCCCACGAGTTTTTCGCACAATGCCAATGCCGGCTCAGAGAGGAACTGAGACGTGTGCGCATATGCCATCGATCTTGATTGCTCGACTATCGCCTCGATAATCTCCTCCACTCCATGTCCGAGATTGCAGACTATAGCGCCGGAACATCCATCGAGATATTCCTTGCCACTGGAGTCGGTAATCCAAATACCCTTTGCGCTTTTGGCGATCGGATACTGCTTGAGAAAGCTTCTCGGGAAAAAACTGCTCATATGGGTCTAACTCCTGAGACAAGCGGAGGGACGGCAACAACAGGTTGTAATTATACTCAGGGCGGCTGATGGTTCGGTGAGGCTGGACTAATTTACAGCATCCTGACTGTTGACGAAATCCGTCGCGTCACCTTCTCCGAAAAACGTTTATGGCCTGAGGTAGCCGGAATTAAATCAAGTGTCTCCTGGTACTGAGTGTGGTGGAGTTCTTGCAACCGGAATCGTGAAGCATTGTTATCCCGATCTCCTTAATAAAACTACCAATCACGCTTATTTTGGGCATAAACATGAAACGTTAGGTTCCTTGCTTGATCGTCATATTGGTCAAAACCTATCGAGTAGCGTCGATCAATGGAGGATTAGCAGGGGTAATGAGAGTAACAGACGAATACCTAATTGCGGGTGATACATCCGCAGAACCGGAGCTCTTGAGGAAATTGTTTCAGACCGCCGAAGTCCTGGTGAGACAGCGCTTGGCTGAGAACAGCAATTCACCGCCCGACCTTTTAGAACTGCTTTTACATGACCCCGATCCGGATGTACGAGCATGCCTCGCCAACAACCCCGCAGTGACAAGAGAGATGCTAGAACAGCTCTGTTGTGACATCAATGACGATGTCAGAGCAAGCGTGGCCGAAGACCCGAACATGCCATATGACCTACTCATCCAGCTTTCAGAGGATGCAAATCCTTACGTAAGGGACATCGCGGAGAACACTCTCGATGGCCTGGCGTTCGAGCGAGAGCTGGCTGCCCAGGGCTATGTCCACGAAGAGGGCACCGCCGCCAAGCTCGGCGAGTTGTTGATGGGCGCGAATTTGTTGAGCGCAGAAAACATCGATCGATACATTGATCTCGGCAGACTGGAAGGCAAACCGTTAGGCTGGTTACTGGTCAACCGCGGAGTAATCACCAAAGGTCGGATTATAAAGGCACTAAAACTTCAGTCACAAGTGCGCCGCGGAAAAATTTCGCAGTCTCAGGCGATTGAGACGTTATGCGGTTCTCAATGAAGTCCATAGAAACCCGCCGTCAATTCCAAACATTGGCTAGTTAAGAAACACTCAACAGCAACTGACGACTCTTCGCCAAACCTCCCCTGATCTAACGGAAGTTTTTGCTCGAGGATATTTGACAGGTCGAGCTGGCAATCAAAAGTCCAATCAATCTGGGCGCTGCCGTTTTTAAACTATATGCCGTAATAACATCTCGAAAGACGGCATGAAAACCTGAGGGTTCAACAGAAATACCGCACTTGATCGCTTCCGGAAAGGGATGGGGAGCCGCCTCAGGCAGCATTCATCATCCCTTTCCGAAGCAAACGTTTACCCGTATCCGATATCAACAGGAAACGAAGGTGATCTCAAACCACCTAGCGCGTTTTTCAGGTCTTCAGTTAAGACGCTTCCGTCGTGTCATCACCACCTTTGGCAACCCTCTTCTGCTTGGTCATTTCATCGTCATCTCTGACAGGCTTCTTCTGCGCCGCTGGCTCCGACGGGAACAGACACTTCTTCACGGCTTCGTAGACCTGATCAACCTTTTCGAACAATTTGAGTTCGGAGAGCAGCCGAAGGGCAACCGTGAAACCGACAGCCGTCGCGTG
>CAYTDR010001081.1:0-2769 GCA_964436185.1 uncultured Candidatus Obscuribacterales bacterium
CCTGCCAAGCATTGTGCTGAACTGAGAGGACGCTAATTCTAGTGTTCCACGTTTGAGTCTTACTTTTTCTTTCTGTCGCGCAAAGTTTTTCCGCTTAGTTCGATCTTGTACGCACTATGGATGATGCGATCGAGAATTGCGTCTGCAAGTGTTGGATTTTCAAAAGTGCGATGCCAGTCTTCAACGGGGATTTGCGATGCGATCAGCAGCGACCGCTGTCCGCACCTGTCATCGGTAACTTCTAGAAGGTCGCGGCAGTTATCCTCCGTCATCGGCACTAAGCCGAAATCGTCCAGGATCAGCAGGTGATGCTTCAGGAGACCAGAAAGGAAATTGTTGTACTTGCCGTTAAGCCGTGCCACCATCAGCTCTTGGAACAATCGGTTCACTCGAAAATACTTTGTCGAGTATCCAAGTTTGCACGCCTTATGTGCCAGGGCGCACGAGAGGTAACTTTTGCCGACTCCTGTTGGGCCGGTGACTAGCACGTTGAGTCCCTCTCGAAGCCATTGTCCAGTACCAAGTTGGCTGATAATGCCCCGTTCGAGACCGCGCGGATGATTGAAGTCTACGTCTTCAATTACAGCATTCTGTTTTAGCCTGGCGCTTTTCAGTAGTTTTCTGAGTTTCTCACTCTCGCGTTCCGAGAACTCGGCGTCGACCAGCAACGCCAATCTGTCTTGGAATGAAAGATTTTGCAAGTCCGGCATGTCTTCTTGGCTTTGGATTGCGCGCACCATCCCTGTCATTTTCATTGCCAATAATTTGTCAATGGTCTGATTGTTTAGCATCAAGATTCTCCTATTTGAATTGTTCTGGACCTCGGATATTTTTATGGTCAAAACTCGTCGACGACATGGAAAGTTGCTTGGGCAGCTTATCTACACCGTGGGCAAGGATTTCCTTGACTACGCGATAGCCAGGACTTCTTACGCGAAGTGCATAGCTGCAGGCCGTCTCCAGTTCGTCCGAACCGTGCTTTTCCTTCAACGTGCGAAGAAGACCGAAGCAAAGGTTGAAGCTAAGCTGTGGCTGCGGTTTTGAATTAAGCAAAAACTGAATCATGGCCGTTGTGAAAGGTCCTACTGCTTCTGCCTGCTCAATGAATCGTTCGGCTGACATCCCGTGGTAAGCAGCATGCCGTGGCGGCATGTGTTCTGGGTTTGTAGTTTTTCCATTTTCGGTCCAGTTGCGAAGATGGCTTGCTTCTCGCTTGCCTCCCCGAAAGACTTCGATTGTGTAGGACGTTAGCCGAACATCGACGGTGTCTTCGACGAGGTAGTATGGAACCGAGTAGTGATGTCGATCGATTGTGACGTGATAGTTTTTGGGTACTCGAACATCAATTGACCATTCTTCGAATTCAAACTCCTCGGAAGGCAGGTCGTTCAGCGCCGGCTTATCAATTTCCTCAAACCACGAACTTCGAGAGCCGGACAGCTTTTGGAATGGCTCATTGTTTAATTCGGCAATCATCTGAGCTATTTGCTCGTTCAATTCTCGAAGACTAAAGAACCTCCGATCCCGAATCGGAGCCAGGATTCGCTGTTCGACAATCTGAACACCCTTCTCCACTTTCGCCTTGTCCTTGGGGCGCCGTTTTCGTGCCGGTAGAATTCCGCAGCCGTAGTGTTCGGCAAGACGTGAATATGTTCTATTCAACACAGGATCATGACGGTTCGCTTTTATCACTGCACTCTTGAGATTGTCTGGAACGACAAACTTAGGAACTCCTTGAATGAATCGAAAGAAGTGAACATGCGCCTCTATCCAAGACCGGAGGTCTTCGCCCGTGCAAGCCTCCGCAAATATGTAATTGCTCGCGCCAAGGACAGCGACAATAATATGTGCGGCTGTCACTTCTCCGGTTTCCCGATCAGTAACCCAAACGGTTTGGCCGGCGAAATCGACAAATGCCCGCTCCCCTGCCGGATGTTCTTGCGACATTACTACGTCGCATTTTTTCTGCCATTTCTCCAGTCGCTTACAGAACTGCGGATAGCTGAGCCCAGCCGAATGCTGAGCTCGATATTCGATCCACAGTAGTTGTCTTGTAACTCCTTTTCGCCTCAGTTCTTTGTCAATCTTTCCCCAGTCTGGGTCTTCATGTACAAGCGGCACTGATGGCGGTGGCGGAAAGAGAAGTGTTTGCAATGCTTGATCGTCATCGATTTCCGCGGCTAACGGCCAACGCAGCTTGTGCACCGCGGCTCGGCGAAGCGTCTCCTGGACTTTGCCACGCGAGACTGGCAAAGCGCGAGCAATTTCGTTCGCGCTCACGCCGAGCTGCAATGACAGTCGTAATATTTCGCGGATTGTGTACATCGGAAGCCTACCTCTGGGCATCGGTTCCTCCTCTCTTCGTGACTCGATTGGAGAAGGATCCAATGTTTTTGTGCAGGCGTCCTTGTCAGCTCAAGCGCATATACGCTTTCTGATTGATCGTTTAGAAAACATGGTTGGCAAGCGGCCATTTTGGATGAGAATAGCCGGCCAGATTAAATGAGAATACCCGGCCATTTTGCGCGAGAATCGGTGGCCATTTTCGATGAGAATCGCCGGCCACTTTCGACGAGAATATGCACCTTTTGGGACGACGGAGCCTAAAGTTGTTTGAACAAGCTTTGTCTGGAGTCAGAGATAGATTGGCATTCGGAATTCATCTCTGAACCTCCCTATTGGCTCAATTCAAGAGAAGCCCTGAACAATCGTCCGCATTGGACCGTCTGTCTTCTCTCGGCTTGTTATTAGTAAATGGAGTGTCAATAT
>CAYTDR010001081.1:2779-3024 GCA_964436185.1 uncultured Candidatus Obscuribacterales bacterium
TCATTAAACATAACTCGATACCAGATTCGGTGTCTATCTTCCGAGTACTTTCCATCCATACATGTTCATATGACGTGCCTTCTCTGATTAACTTGCCCGGTAGCACCTCATGCAGCCCTGCCCCTTCACTGTGCGACAGTAGGGGCTAGTCTTCCAAACATGGCCATTCCTACAACGCCAAAAATATTGCATTAAACTGGAGTAGACAACATCGTCCGGCGTTGTCTTGAGGTTTTTTCGGGGAT
>CAYTDR010001082.1:0-3022 GCA_964436185.1 uncultured Candidatus Obscuribacterales bacterium
AGCGCTGCTTGCTCTAGGGGGCTCACTTAGCCATGCTTTGAGCACGCTTGCCGTCCTCCGTGTTAAGGGCACGCACCGCTGCTTCCGCCCCTTTCCAATAACACGTATGTGGGCGCCGGTACCGAATACAATGTCATCTCGGCGCAGTCCTGTGATCTCGGACAGTCTTGCACCGGTTTGCACCATTAGCAGTATCAATGCATGATCCCTGCGTCCAGACCACGTCTGTGGATCCGGAGCAGCAAGAAGTGCCTCTACTTCGCCTCGCACAAGGAAATTGACGGACAAACGTGTTTGACGCTTGCTCGGGATCGCCAGAACTCTTTGAATCTGAGCAGATTGTGCAGGCGCTTCCAGTGCAGCATATCGAAAGAAAGATCGGATAGCCGTCAAGCGTAAGTTGCGAGTACGAACAGATAGTCCTCGATTCATTTCGATGTCCTCGAGAAATGATGCAATTAGTGGAGCATCAATATCTTCAAGCCGTAGATTCGAGGGCTCCCGATGAGAGCGTCGTTGAATGAACTTTAACAACAATCGGAACGTGTCACGATACGATGAGACAGTGTGCGGCCTTGCTTCCTTTTGCTTCATCAATCGCTCCGTAAAAAACTTTTGCAACAGTACAGCAAAGTTAGCTTCTGATTTCATCATCGTTTTGCCTCCATCGTGTTTCCAACCGTTCAACAGCCGTGCCCATCAACTCTGGGCAGGCTGTCAGATACCAGTAAGTGTTCTCAATGCTTACATGACCCAGGTATGTCGACAGCACAGGTAGCCGTCGCTCAGCATCCTCGCCGCTTCGATACCACCTGAGCAATGTCTCAATGGCAAAGCGATGACGGAAATCATGCAGGCGCGGACCGGACTTGCTCTCTGGTAAGCGCAGACCGATTCTTCGCGAGATCCTCAAGAAAGCTCGTTCGACGTGCTGATCCATCAACTTGTTGCCAGATCGAGAAACAAAGAAATAACTGGACGAGATGCCTTTTAGGAACTGATGTCGTCGATTTGTGTAGTCCATCAAAACATCAATCGTCGATGGATGCAGTGGTACCAATCGAGATTTCCCGAACTTGGTGCCATTAACGGTCAGTATTCCGTTTTCTAGATCAACATCAGCTAGTTTCAGTTTAAGCACCTCGCTGATTCGCATACCGGAGACTGCCAATAATCCGAATATGCAGTAATAACTGTACCGATTCAGCCCACTTGCTGGTGGCATACTCAGAGCGGCTTGGAGCAAGGCTTGAATTTCTTCCAACGAGTACAAATATGGAGTTGCCCTGTTTGGCCTGTACGGAAGTAAATCGGAAGGTGGAACTTCGGTGCGAGGATCAATCGCACTGCAATACCGCGCAAAACCTCGAACATAACTGAGCCGCTTCGCCCATTGATTCCGGTCCACATGAGTCGGCTGCTGCGCCCATTCCAAGGCGAGTGAAATCGTAATCCAGTCAAAACGTCTTTCCTCTAAAAATCCTACAAAGGAGGTCAGCCCGATACCCGCGAGTTTTAACTTGTATCCAAGATTCCGGCGCATAGTGAGATAGTCTTCCATGGCTTCTCTCAGTGTCTTCATTGCACACCTCCCGGCCATGGCAAAGCAAGTTCTCGAAGAGACAAGAGATCCACCTTCGCGTAAATTGCAGTAGTGCTTGGAAGGCGATGCCTTAGGATTTCTCCGATCTCTGAAAGTGACGCGCCTTGACCGAGCATGCTAGTCGCCAGCGCATGGCGAAACTGGTGCGCTCCTTTTCTTGGAGTGTCAATTCCGGCACGAGCAATCGCCCGTCTCACCACAGAACCAATTGCCTGTTGGTCTGCAAAAGGTTTTGCAGGAGCTCTCTCCGTTAGAAACAGTGAACGGCTTTCATGTTTAGTCCGTCCGTTGCGCAAGTATTCCGCAATAGCTTCTCCAACGTCGCTCGGTAACGGCAACTGCGAGCAACTATTTCCTTTCCCTCGTACAGAAATGCAACCATTGTGCCAATCGACATCGTCCAATCTCAGCTTTACGATTTCGCCACCGCGCAAACCGAGCCTCGCGAGCAATAATAAAATCGCATAGTCCCGCCGCCCACCAACTGTTCGACGATCACAACTCGCCAATACACAATCGATGTGCGATAACGAAATTCCCTTTGGGATACCGCTCTTTGACCAACAAGGTACTGCTGGCACAGCAGCTGCAAGATCTGCCACTGTGTATCCCTGATACCTTGTATAACTAAAGAAGGAGCGCAGAGCTGAAGTCAGATATTGAGCCTGCTTCTGAGGAAGAACTTTCGCCTGTCGTTGAACAAAATTGATTACGTCTTCCGGCGAAAGTCTTGGATAGTTGATTTGACCTTCGTGAAAGCTCTCCAGTAGGAACTGCCGGACATACTTGCTGTACCCGAAAATGGTTGCTGCAGCCAATCCCCGCTCTACTCGTAAAAACTTAGTGTATCGATCAATAGCCTCATCCAACGGTGTGCTCATATCCGGCTCAATTTGCCGATCTAGAACATCCAGGCGAGTCAGCAGATCCATCATGCGATCCAGGGTCGCTGCATCTCCCCTTCTCAATTTCTGAATCCGCCCCTCGAGAAAGTCGCATGCATGCCTGAATCTGACATCTTCTACCGCTATGCGTTTGGATTCTAGCCAAACACTAAAGCCGGCGACTAATCGAATCTGATAATGAGCGACTCTGCGTGTGTAGCCTCCCTGTTCCAATTGTTCAGCAAATGAATCTAGATATGGTGCCAGCGGACCGACCCGCATTCGCAAGCGTGCACACCGGTCTTTAATAATTGTTTCCATACCAAATCTCCTCTCTTGGGAACCAACGAGAGGTGTTCCACACTTCAAGGCTATGCCGAGTTAAATAATCGGAAAACCCTCTGTAACCATTTCAGTTGTTCTCAACTCGGCATAGTTTTGCACTCGGCATAGTGCTGATTATGCCGAGCTCGGCATAATGAACACAATAACACCGCACACCATCACGTTCATGTCGTCATCTTAGGTAAAGACA
>CAYTDR010001083.1:0-3022 GCA_964436185.1 uncultured Candidatus Obscuribacterales bacterium
GCTCGACATCGCCACACCTCAAAAGGTAGCGAAGCCGGAAGATGATCCACCGTCATCGGGGTTTAAGCATATCTTCTCTTGAGGTCGTTAGACTACAGAAATAATGGAAGGGGCAGGCGACAGAGCCTGCCCTTCTTCTTGGGCGGGGCAATCTGAGGGCGGACTAGATGTGCCACATGCCTGCTCTGTGTCGTAGAGTTCCAGCAATTTGCTCAGTGCATGAAACGCTCTAATGCTTTTGGGTCTCTCCGTTGTCGGTTCTGCTAGAAGTCAACCGATGTGTTGTCAGACTTTTGCAGAAGACTACCGAGTTCCTCCTAAGTGTAAGTTGCAGTGGCTGCCACCACATAAGATGGCAATAGAAATGTCGATAGTTCACCGCACATTGCAGATCATCTCCGAAGTGGACGCGAGACAGCATGATGAATCTCTGACGCGTTTACTGCAGTATCTACGTGCTGTGAGCTAATTGTTTCTCGAAAAGTGGATTACAGTGTAAGTGTCTGCGGAGCGACAGCTACTCTACTATGATCAGCGCCGCCCTGAATATATCCCGAGGGATCGATCATCACTGTCCGATATCCCAGGCCGAGCAGATGAGCCTCGACTTTCTTCGCCAATGAGGGATCGCTAGTGAAGCGGTGCAGCTCGTCCACGCCTACTTCGACAGAGGCGCCCTCGCTTCGGTGTCGAACTCGCACCTGACGAAATCCAAGCGATTTCACGAAACGTTCTGCCAGTTCGATACTCGATAGCGTTTCAATCGAAACGGGAATGTCTCTGGGAATGCGCGAAGCAAGACATGCATCTTGTGGTTTGTCCCATGCGGGAAGACCAGCTTTCCTCGCTAGATGTCGGATCTCTTGTTTGGTAAGTCCCGCCGCATGAAGCGGACTCAAAATTCGGTATTGTCCTGCTGCCACTTTCCCCGGTCTGTAATCGGAGTCATCGTCCAGGTTGGCACCATATATGATGTGCTCAACGGACCAAGTTTTTGACAGGTTGGTGAGCACTTCGAAGAGAGTAGCCTTGCAAAAGTAGCAGCGCATATTGTCGTTGCGAAGATACTCGGGCTTCTCATGCTCGTTGGTAGTGACCTCTGTCAGGTTCCAGTCGAATAACAATGCTTGTGCGCGGGCAGATTCAAGATCTTCCATTGCCAGGCTAGGAGATACAGCGATTACAATTTTTGCTTTCGCGCCCAGCAGCTCAGTGGCATAATATGCGAGAAGCGAGCTATCCACGCCTCCCGAGTATGCCACAATCAAACTATCTAACTCTACAAGCTGTTCGATCAGTCGTCTTTCTTTGATCTCGATCGGTTCCTGAAACGCGCTATCGCGCTCGCCAGCCAGGTTTAGGGTATTCATTTTGACTCCGAAAATTCATATTTAGTCATTGTACTTCACTGCTAACTTGGGGGGTAAGGTTCTATGACTATTGATGTATATTCATTACTCGAGGAATTTGGACATTGTTGGGATATGGTATATGTCGCGAAACAGCATCGTATGCCTGTTTTCGCGGATCGTTAGTTGATCAGTCATGAACATCTTGATGGGATATCTCTAGCGTGTTCTTGCCCACACCATGCCCTAAAAGCTGGATAATCTGTAGATTTAATCAGGGTTTCCAATGAGTCTTTCGCTGTCCGGTGAGACAACGATTTCACCAATTGAAATTGAGAGATCCTTACTACTCACCTTCAGTGCTTGGCGCAGCAACCTTCAAGAATCCGCCTACGAGCTTGTCGAGGTTGTCGCGCAAAACAGCTTCATCCTCTGACTTTGCCGCATCCTGCAAGACTACAAGCGTTTCGCGCAGGTCCTTGCTGTCTATAGGCTGTGGTTTGCCTACGAAAATCTTCCGGCAATCGGTCTTGCCGAGACCTTCTTCTGAGGTAAGCAGCTCCTCATAGAGTTTTTCACCTGGTCTCAACCCGATGAACTCTATCTTTATATCTTCGCCGGGGCGCAGTCCGGAGAATCTGATCAGATCGACTGCCAGATCCAGAATCTTGACCGGGCTTCCCATATCCAGAACAAAGATCTCGCCACCATTTCCGAGCACTCCTGCCTGCAGAATCAACTGCACCGCCTCTGGTATCAGCATGAAATATCTGGTCGCTTCCGGATGCGTAACGGAAATTGGTCCACCTTGAGCGATCTGCTGCTTCCAGAGCGGAATGACGGAACCTCTGCTGGCTAGAACATTCCCGAATCGAACAGCGACGAATTTCGTGCTGGAGACTTTAGCGAGGTTTTGAACAACGAGTTCGGCACAGCGTTTTGTGGCGCCCATGACGGAGGTTGGATTGACTGCCTTGTCGCTGGATACGAGGACGAAAATGTCGACTCCAAAGTCGCTGGACAACTCGGCTACAACCTTGGTGCCGAACACGTTGTTAGCTACTGCTTCGGATGGATTAGCCTCCATCAGCGGAACATGTTTGTGAGCAGCAGCATGAAAAACTACATCAGGTCTGTGGTGTCTAAACACCGATGAAATTCGTTTCTCATCTCGCACATCAGCGATCACCGAAATAATTTCAATCGGCTCGGATCGGCGAACGAGTTCTTGCTGGATTGAGAATATTGAATTCTCGCCTTTACCCAGCAAAATCAGCTTGCTAGGCTCATATCTGAAGATCTGGCGGCACAGCTCACTGCCTATGGAGCCACCAGCTCCTGTGACGAGCACCGTTTTTCCTTTGATGTAACCTTCGATGGACGCGTTATCTAGCTGAACCGGATCGCGACCGAGAAGGTCTTCCAATGAGACTTCCCTTAGCTGGCTGACGCTGACGTTGCCGTTGATCAGCTCGAACAGTCCGGGCAAAATCCGCGTCTCTACTGCCGCATCGCGACAGATCTCGACGATTCTGCGAGTCTCCGTCGCTGGTGCGGAAGGCATCGCAATTACTACTTGATCGATAAATAGATTGTCGATTAATGTCGGAAGCTCTTTGGTGGTTCCAAATACTGTAAGAGGGATTTTTTAAACTCCTCAACATAGGCATCAC
>CAYTDR010001084.1:0-2996 GCA_964436185.1 uncultured Candidatus Obscuribacterales bacterium
ATTAATCAAATCATCCACATTGCCTTTGTTGGCAACGTAGGTAGTGAGCAATTCCCGCACGAACTCCCGCACCTCGGATCTATCCGCACGATCGAAGGTTATTGTGTTTACGGTTTGGCACTTTGAGCATGGAATGGAACTGCGTGTTTTACCCGCATGAAGCGCCAGTTGAGGCAAGGTCAGGGCTTCGTCGAGCAGGTTGATGGTTCTTTCAATTCGCTCGTATTGCTCGCGAAGTTGAGTAGTTGTAATCGTCACCGGTTTAAGGTCTTCCATCATCATGGAGTTCGAAGGATGCTCTACCTCAGCCTCCGTGAGCCTGGCAAAGCACTCGGACAGAGTGGATGTGGCGACCTCGAGCAGCTCCTGAGCGTGTTCTGTCAACATGTAGACAGCTCGCTCTACGAGATCCTCCACTTCAGCATCATCTAGCTTCTTCATCTCTTTGGGCAGCAACGGAAGTATCGTTAATGCCAACTTACGGGCGATTCGTCTCGTACTCATTTAAGCAGCTCTCAAGGGTTGGCGACAACACGTTCAGGCACACAGGACTTCAGATTCGCGAGCATTGCCTGGGCTGATAAAAACTCTCATCTCTTCCGGGGCTTTGCTCGTATCCCTGTCATCATCGTGTCCATGCGATAATTCAGGGTCACATGTTACCATGGCATGTTGGCAACAAAATCAAATTTAGACTCTATACTGTAGTTCCTCACGTCTCCGACAAGCAGCTCTGATAGCTGTGGTCTGTGGAAAGTGAATGATAAAGAAGCTTGAAGCACCGCGTTTTTGATCGAAATGACACTGAGAGTTACAGGGGGAGTAGCAAAGGGTCGAGTTGTCGGAAGTCCGACAACCGCCGAAGCGCGCCCCACTGGTGCAAAGGTCAGGCAGGCAGTTTTCAACATTTTGAGCTCGAGAGTAAAAGGTAGTCGCTTTCTGGATCTCTTTGCAGGCAGCGGCATAATGGGCATCGAAGCGCTGAGCAGAGGAGCTCAATCACTCACTCTCGTCGAGATGAGTCGCAAACTGGCGGCTGCAATTGAAAAATCACTGGACCATCTTTCCTTTGAAGCAGATGTTATCGTCGGTGATGTGAGAGAGATACTGAAAGACCTGGCTGGAGAGCCGTTCGATATTATTTTTGCCGATCCTCCGTACAAAAGCACGTTAGCAAAGAGCGTGCTCCATCTCGTCGACCGGCATCGCCTCCTCAAAGAGGATGGAATACTGATAATCGAACATGAGATCAAACTAGATCTTCCCCTCGACGAAGTCAGTCTGGAGTTAAGCAAAAAGAAGATTTACGGGCAGTCATGTTTGTCACTTTTCACGAACTCGACTGAACTGCTGGAGGTTGAAGCAAGTTGAAGGGCAAGGCGACTCGCATTCGTCTGGGCGATCTGCTCAAGGAAGCCGAAATAATCACGTCAGCACCCATACTCGATGCTGTTGCGCGATTCGAAGATCAGGGTCTACCCCTCGGAAAGGTTTTGGTGGTATCGGGCTACCTGACTGAAAAACAATTGAAAGCCGCTCTGCAACTTCAGTACATGGTCAATGACGGTCTTCTCGCCTTCGATTCCGCCGTCGAGGTGCTACTTACGGCCTTCAAACATGGCGACGATTTAAAAGCCGCATTTCTGCACCTTGGTCTGCATGTCCCACAAGAAGGTGGAGAACCCACCAAGATTGGACAAATTTTGATCGACGCAGACGCGCTGGATTCCAGTAAACTCAACGGTTGCCTGGAAGCCAGTCAGGCAAGTTCGCTCCCTCTTGGACACATTCTTTGCCAGCGAGGACTCGTATCCCAGTTTCTTATCAATAAGGCACTGGTGATACAGCAAATGGTGCGAAGCGATCAGATTACCAGGCAGGCAGGCATTTATTCGCTGCAGGTGGCACACGCAAGAGAGGATCTGCTAATTCGCCAGGAGATCAATAAGAATTTCAAGAAACAGCCTTTGAAATCGACTCCTTTGTTCGGCGATCTTCTTACCATATCCGGAATCTGCACAGAACGACAGATGAGAGACGCGCTCTCCAAGTCAATCAAGGGTAATACCACCATTGGTGAGTCCGCTGTCAAGCTCAAATACATCTCCAGAGACATGATCGACTCAGTGGTATCACTCCAGGAGATGCTGGACAATAATAAAATCGAGTTGGAAACAGCCAAGAAAGCGCTCCAAGAGGTCAAGCAACGCAGGATACTTTTAATCAAGGCGGTGGCGGAACTTACTACGTATAAGCTGCCGCTCAATCAATCACAAGCGCTTGTTGATCTCTTGAATGAAGCGGGTCTGCTTGATATTTCCAGGATTCCCGGACAGACCAAAGAGAGAATTGTGGTCAAGTATAATCAGGTCTCTTATGTTGCTGAAAGTTTGGAAGACCTGGTCAACATACAAAGTTTGTACTCAACGTTACGAGCAGTTGATTTCACCAACAGGCAAGTTATAACGCATGAAGACGCGGTAAAGGCAGTCAAATTGGCTGACGGGAAGCAATGGATTCTCGACCATGCACTAGTTCAGATGGGCTTGTTAAACCGAACTCGTCTGCACGAGGACTCCCTGGACTAACAGCCGATCCTGGTTCGCGGTTTCGAACTGATGGTCGTTGCTCGATCTGTATGCAAAAGGTGAGTGCATACTCGTTTGATCCGAGCATCACTCAATGTCGCCGAACCAACCACCATGCGCTGTTTCGCAAGCGAACATGACTTCGAACTGACGGCTGCGAGCTGCTATCCGCAGAACCGATGAAGGCACATTACTAACCGCAACAGTCGGACTGTTGCTCTCCTAGCGTGGAGACTTCCTCACGCACTTCCAGTTCCTGCTTGGGGCTAGTATCAGGTTCGGTACCAACACCAGAATTGGTGCCATCACCCTCACTTTTACGTTCTTGGGCTCGCTCCTGCTCCGGCGCGACCGGCATGCGTCCTGTAGTTGTAGACGGGTATTTCAGGCGTTCGTGATGTAATGTTC
>CAYTDR010001085.1:0-2983 GCA_964436185.1 uncultured Candidatus Obscuribacterales bacterium
GTCCAGACGCATTTTTCTTTTCCGGGGTTGCTTCGGCTACCACATCTTTTTTGAGGGTGTTTGGATGGGCCAAACCCCTGGCAAGAAAGTGGCGCAAATTCGTGTCATCGAAGCAAACGGTCAGCCTGTAGGCTGGTCGGCAGTTTTCATTCGCAACATCGTGCGGGTGCTGGATACCGGACTGCTTCTTATCGGACTCCTGGTTATGCTGATCAACAAAAATGAAAGACGCATCGGAGACTTGGCCGCAGGAACTCTCGTGATTCGGGAGCGAAAGCCTGATGTGAGAAGCGAGATCAAGTTACTGACTAATGCAGAGGCTGATACCCTGCTCGATATCGGCAGAATCACGCCGCAAGAGTACGATTTGTTGGCCCGTTTCTTGAGACGCAGAGAGACCTTGAGTCCGTCACAACGACCGCTCGTTGCAGTGAAAGTAGCCGACTATTTCCACGAGAAGCTCAACGAACCGGATCAGATGTCAAAGGGTAATAGCGAAGAGTATCTGGAAAGGCTGTATCTCTCGTATCAGGCAAGAGCTGCAGAATAACTCGTCCTGACTGTCGCAACTGACGAGAGTCGCTTTCAGCCCCCTTAGAGAGGATGAACTTCTTCTCTTCGACACGAGCATCTCGAGCATCTCGAGCATCGAAGCCGCAAAGCGCCTGATCGGTTGCGCACCATAGCTCAGATGAATGTATGCCTTCTGCAATCATGCAAACTGAACCTGCAACGCCAACCTGGTCGAACCCGGTCAGACGGAAGGCTTCACAGTCGCTGAAGAACCCTATTTACGTTGCTCGATTTCCACATACTTCAGGTCGTTCTGCCCGATGTATTCTGCGCTTGGTCTGATCAACCGGTTGTCCGAGTACTGCTCGAGGATGTGCGCGGCCCAGCCAGACATGCGGCTGATTGCGAAGATTGGGGTGAACAAGTCGCTCGGAATTCCCAGCATGTAGTAGACGGAAGCTGAGTAGAAGTCGACGTTCGAATTGAGTCCCTTTTCGTTCTTCATCAGGTCTTCAATCCGAATAGACATCTCGTACCACTGTGTCTCGCCGCCTCGTTTGCCGAGAGCTTCGGACATCTTTCTCAAGTGGAACGCTCTTGGATCCTGGGTTTTGTAGACGCGGTGTCCGAAGCCCATGACTTTCTTTCGATCGTCGAGCATCTTGTTGACAAAGTTGTCTACTTTATCGATGTCGCCGATCTCAATGAGCATCTTAATAACTTCTTGGTTGGCGCCGCCGTGGAGCGGTCCTTTCAGCGTTCCAATCGCTGCAACGACTGCGGAGTGAATGTCGGTCAGCGTGGCAGCCGCTACGCGGGCCGCAAACGTGGAAGCGTTCAAGCCATGTTCCGCGTGGAGAATGAGCGCGATATCTAGAGAGCGAACGCTCACTTCGTTAGGCTCTTCGCCTGCATGCAAGAGGTGAAGGAAGCTGGCTGCTGTCGAGTGGGAGGGTTTGGGATCGACAAGATTTCTGTCATTTCTGATGCAGTCCCAGTAAGCGACGATTGTGGGCAGTTGTGCCGTCAATCTGGTCGACTTTCTGATGTTCGCTTCCCTGCCGTTGTCGGCGGCGTCCACATCGTACATGGAGAGCATGGACGTGGCTGTCCTCAACACCTCCATCGGATCGGCGTCACGGGGAAACTTTTTCATCGCCTCGATGACATCCAGCGGCAACCTGCGATTTGCACCCAGTTCTTTCTTTAAGGTTTCAAGCTCGCCGGTCTGCGGCAAACGACCAAACCAGAGCAAATAGACCACTTCTTCGAACGTTGAATGCTCAGCTAGATCATGAATGTCATAGCCTTGATATACGAGCAATCCTTCGTTGCCGTTTATCTTGCAGATCGACGATGATGCTGCAACAACACCTTCAAGGCCTTTGTTAACCATACTTAGCTCCCGCGCTTATGTAATGATATCTATGAATTAGATTTATACACTAAATGACAACTCGGTCGTTCAACCATAGCCTTATTTTCAGGGTTCAGTCGTTTAGCACTCACCGAAGGGCATCCGGACGAAACGTCT
This sequence comes from uncultured Candidatus Obscuribacterales bacterium, assembly GCA_964436185.1. Lineage (GTDB taxonomy): Bacteria > Cyanobacteriota > Vampirovibrionia > Obscuribacterales > Obscuribacteraceae > CAYTDR01. The sequence continues at coordinate 2,048 of CAYTDR010001085.1, forward strand.
GGCAAGGTTCAGAACAGAGAACGCTTATTGTGTCTGGGATTGCAGATTGTCTGGCGGGTGATATTGAAACTGAGGCTTTTACCGGTTTCGGGGCTCTTAACCAGCGGTTCTAGTCCTCCCTACAGCGTTATTCCAAGACTAAGCCTGAAACGTGACTCGGTCGACGCATGCTTGTCCTACCAAATTTATATTGCAGGCATGTGGCAAGTTAATTGAGGCAAGCATGCCGTCAAGACCTCATTGAATGGGCAAAGGTCTAGAGCTGGAATTCATGTGGTTCCCAAACTAATGGTCCATTCCCTTAGTCGCTCAAACAGATTGGAGCTAATGGATGAATGGGTGCCATCTGCCGATGATTTTTTACTGGATGAGGTCTGAATAGATTATTTGCTCTCGGTCCAAAATTGCCAATCCAAGCGAAGAGTCCGGCTTGCCAGTATCGATCAGATATCGCATCTAGCAACAACCCCATGAAATTTGGTCTTTCTCGCGGTGCTTCGCTGGAAATCAGTATGGAGAAACTGTAAGTTTGGAGCTGCACGAGCGCTACTGCTCAAACGGCGAAGCGCTCGTGGCTATCAGTCTGCAAGGTGGGATCGTCATGACGTCAGCCGGATTTGTATCTGACAATCGACGTGAGCTGAGGCTCTCGAGCCGTCTGTCCACTGCCATTCTGACCGCGGCGTTCGACGGAGATATTTCCCCGTTGTCTTTCCATCTGGCAGTTTCCGTGGTGATGCCAATCGTTGGAATGATCTCACTGGCTCGCAGAAACATCATCCCCGCAACACTAAACGAATCTCATCGGGAACTCTTTGCCTCTATATCCCGAGATCTGTTTCGGTCTCAGGTGAAAGAACATGTGGACTCGACGGAATTCGCCACAGCTTCGACCGCGGTGATTGAACCAGATTCGTTGGTGATCTGGACCCCAAC
>CAYTDR010001086.1:0-2982 GCA_964436185.1 uncultured Candidatus Obscuribacterales bacterium
TATGAGTCCGAGAGTGCCGAAACCAGCACAGGGAAGGTTGACCGAGATTGCCAGTGTCGAGAAGCCTAACGCCAAGATTGCAACGGTCAGTGCCACCACAGATAGTGATAGGCGAAGCCTTCTATTCATTGATGAAAAACTCCTTGGTTGCCGGGTCTCGTCCCAGATTCTCCCAATTCGATTCGCCGGACATCTGGATTTTAGTCTTGCCTGTCAAGCCAGGAATGTTCAGACCGAAGAATTGGATCGTTACAAGCGGATCGATTTCGCCCTCTACTGCCAGCCTGATTGTGTAAGTAAACTGTCCTGCGTTTGGCAGGTAGCGTTTGGGAATTTTTCCCGGTTGAAGAATCTCGATGGTATCAGCAGGGTTACTGACGCTTGAAACGATTAGAGATGGCTTGATTTCGGTGAGAACTATTCCACTAGGAAGTTTGACCGACTCAGGGAATTCATCTCCCTCGGTTACTCTCAGAAAGGCAGCAGACAGTTTGCGGTCTTTGGCAATGTTCGATGCCCAGGCACTAACCACCTGATTACCCGTGCCCCAGCGTGTTATGAACGTGCCTAAGTCGACGAGCGGGATGATGAGCACGAAGAATATGATAATCAGGCAGAAACAAAACTCGACAATGTTGCTGCCGTGAGGTGCTCGCCTTTGCTTTGAGGACCGCTTCGTTTTCATCTTTTCTTTTAGCCGACGGGCTGGATTCGAATAGTATACGGTAGATTATCCCCTAAATAGCTGTTCGGCGCATCAACGATTGTGAGTACGCCGAACCAATCAATTGTTAGTTAGCCAACTTGTTTATATCGCATCATCTAGAACGGCTTGGGCATCCGGCATTCCCCAGCCATAGTACTGATTCCATCCACTTGTACTATTCACGCAATTGCTTTTGAGCAAATTTTCCACTTGAATGTTGGTCAAGCTCGGTTTGGCTCCCCAGACCAGTGCGGCAATTGAGCAAGCAAGCGGAGAAGCGAAGGATGTACCGGCCACACTGACAACGCTTCCTGCTCCTTTCGAGCAGTAGATGTTGTTGCCTGGAGCGGTAAACCAGACGGGTGAACCATAGTTGGAAAACGATGCCAAACCATAGGACTGGTCAATAGCAGAAACGACGATCAGATAAGGCAATAGAGGGTTGGTGTCCTTTGTCGCTTCATTGCCCGCCGCATTGAATATCAAACCGCCTTTCGTATCGTGGAACCATTTGAAATATGTGTGCAGGGCGGAAAATGCTGATGGATTAGCAATTGAATAGGGTGGCTTTGCATTGACGCTCAAATTGATCAACTTCACATTTTTGTTGCCCAAATGATTGACTGCTTCGACAAGGGCGGATGTGGTGAATCCATTTCCGCCACCGGCTTGCACCGGATAGATGTTTGCCAGGCGGGCGGGACCGACGGTGAGTTTCGAGTTGTTCCCGATCGCTGCCGCCGTAGTTGATACCATTGTCCCGTGTCCGTTAGTGTCGGTTTGCCCCGTTTTCTTCGTCATCGAGTTATAGCCGGTGTAGATTTTGCCGGTTAAGTCCTTATTGTTTGTCGTTACACCGGTGTCGATGACACCGATGATGGTAGAGTTGCCACCAAGACTCAGATCCCACGCCTTGGGCACATTCAATGCCGTAAGGTGCCATTCTTGCGCAAAGTAGGGATCATTGGTGGTGGCATTCGACTGTAGGATGTAGTCGCGTTGAACTGACTTGATGAGCTTCTCTTTCCCGAGTTTCTTCTCTGCGGCAGCGAACTCTTTCACATTGTCGAATCGAATTACCCAACATGTCATCTCGCCTTCGCCGATGGTTTTTTCTACAGTGCCTTTGAGTTCCGAGATCAGATTCTGCGTGTCTTCATCCTGCGACTTGAACGGCATAACGAGAAGCGTGTTGTCGATCCATTTTGCATTTGCCTTCGTTGTAGTCGCTGGTCGCGGTGTCGGTGTTCTTAGCTTGATTTGGCTTTCAGTTGCAGAAGCGATCGAAGTCGTTGAGCCCATTAAGAAAGAGAGGGCAAGCGTGCACGAAAAAATTCTCAGCCAAGATTTGCTCATGTTTGTTCTCCAGGAGTGCAGAAGATATTGCGGGCTTTCGCCGTTTGTTGGTAACTGATTTGTTGTTAGTAAGAGTCTATTGCTTCAATTTACATGTAGAGGCGGGTTTGTTGTCAAGGGTGACTTTCGCGGAGTTGTTTTCGAGATTGAGATCGGATTGAAAATCCGAACACCAGAGCTACTTTCAAAATCATACGACTGAGCAACAATTGATCCGTTGATTTGATTTCGCGTCTCGTTTTCCTGGGTGAACACTAGAGAGTCTAGGCAAATCGATCTTGTTTTTGAAGCGAATCGGAAAATTTTCGGTGTGATGAAAGTCATTGAAATCTCCGCTCTCTATCTGCCCTTCAATGAGATGTTCGAATCGTTTTGCACCTTAAATTTCGATTGTCATCTCGTAGTAATGTTTATCACCCAGGAGTCAAGAAGGCTTCAGGGAGTGGGTTTCGAGACAATTCAAAAAGTTCGAAATCACCGATAGTGTTACACCGATGGTGTGAGTTATTGAGTGATAACACTCGATTCCCATACCTATTTTGTTTCCTTTCTTCCTCCAAGAATACACAATGAGTGTGACACCGAGGTGGCAATGGTGTGAGTTATTGAGTGATAACATTCGATTCCCATACCTATCTTGCTTCCTCTCTTTTACACAATGAGTGTGGCACAGAGATGGCAATGGTGTGAGTCATTGAGATAACACTCGATTCCCATACCTGTCTTGTTCCTCTCTTCCTCCGCGAATGCACAATGAGTGTGACTCCAATGTGTGGAAAATTAGCGGGGGTTGTCAAACATTCTGTTGATTACTACTGCAGCGGCGTTTCATGTGTCTGACGCAATAATAGGAGCAAAGCTCGGAACCTATCCATCGCATTGGCTGAATCTTGTTCCAAAGCCTTAACATCGAATTTGAT
>CAYTDR010001087.1:0-2979 GCA_964436185.1 uncultured Candidatus Obscuribacterales bacterium
ATTCCAACTACAGCCTGCGTCCGGATATGTTCGGAAGTGTCTCCTTGAAGGTGGGCGTCATCCACACACTTGCAATTAGTAGAAAGGCGCTGCAACAAATTGGCGAAACACCGATAGTGTACGTACAGAGCAGTGCAGATCAATTTTTCGAGCGCAAGGTAACTATCGGATCGATTGTCGGAGATGAGGTGCAAATTATATCTGGACTCAAGGACGGAGAACGAGTCGTAACAGAGGGAAGTATCCATCTCCTCGGAACATCCATTCAACGACTTAAAGAGTAGGAGATGATTCTATGCAACTGCTGACCGCCATTATGCAGCCATTTTTGGTCGACCGCGCTACGCGCGCTCTGCGTGCTGAGAATATTGCCCAGTACACCTTGACCAAAATTGTAGGTGCTCATAAAGAGCTTTTGGAAAACCAGGTCCAACATGCCAAAGAAATGATCAAGTTGGAGCTTCCCGTCCACGATGCGGATGCTGCGAGAATCATAGACCTGATTCGCCAGGCCACGACACATCATGAGGTTTCAGACACAGTGATCTGGACGGTTTCCATGCTTGTCTATGAGTCGGGTGAATCATGACAATCAATCCAATGCGTTTCGCTGTTTACTTGTCGCTTGCACTCTCGTTTTTCTTGACCGGCCCCAGCGTTTTCGCGGAACCAAAACACTCGGATGCAGGATCGAATATTGATAGTGGTGCTTTGCTTAACCCAAAACGAAGAACAGAAAGACGTTACATCTCGGGCACGACTTTGACATCGGATACTCTCGCCTTGGCGAAGATGCTAAACATTCACCAAACGATTGAGGATCTAAAGCGAGTCGTTACAGAGGCGGGTAGCAATCCCGATCAAGAACGACTCGTACAAATCATATATCTGCGGCAAAATTGCCAAAGGGCAATACAGTTTGCTTCTCTCGAATTGGAAGAGGCACTGGCCAATATTGATGGCGACCTAGCTTACACACAATTGGAATATTCGCTCTTTTCCGGAAAATACGACCGCTCCGTGATGCTTAATAACGTAACCACATTTTTGGTAGCAGGAACCTTTGGGATACTCGATTCAGCCTCCGGTATCAAGCACCCCGCGCCGATTCCGAACATATTCGGCATAGCTGGTAATGCTTCAGCTGTCGCAATTCCACTTTTGGGATTGCGTCCACGCAAATATAGGCCCCTTCAAAGGGGCAATGATGGAAATATGCTGGCGCCTATTTTCGATCTTCCTTATGAGGGAGTAGGCTACGACCCGATTGTATGGAAGTATTTGAATACAGTCGCTCTTGACGAAAAGGATACACTTACCAGAAGACAAAGACTGCTCGAGAGATGGAAGCAGTTTCGCAATCTATCCAAAGACGAAAAGAGAGATGGAAAAGACATTAGGCAGTTATCTGGTTTTTTAGAAACGGGAGAAAAAGTAACTCTCGAACTTCTAAAAACCAGGACGGAACTGCTTGTCGAATTGAGAGCCGAGATTCAGTCGTTATATGCCGACTTATCCGATCTGAATACTGAAGTTATGAAATATTGATTCTTCATTCCAATAGGATGCGACTTCAATTCTTTTCTGCGCCGATGCTACAGCGACCCACCAAGTCTCGAAGTCAGCTCCGCTTCAGTTAGCTAAGCGCCTGCTGCCACACCTAGCCGCAAATAGATTTGGCTGGAAGTTTCCAACTACACGCGACTGAACTCTTTGAGGATTACGTTTTAGAAGTCGATCGGAAATTGTGGTGCCCTCACTTGCACCTTATAAAAGTGAGCTCGTCGATTAACCGATCAACCTCTAGGAAGGGAAATTCTTAATCGAAATTTCTCTGTCAATTCTGCTTCCATGCGGCTCTGCCATGTATCTGTCGAACTAACTCTTGCTCTTAATAGCACCAGGGATACAGAAAGGGTGGCATCGAAGAATTCACTGCTCGGAATCCGGAGAAATAAAGTCGAATAAAGTTGCATTGTTTGAATTGTCTCTGTAAGACAGACTAAATCGTATTCTTCGGTAAGGTAACGGTAAACCCAGACGAGAGAGAGTGGACAGTCTCTCATTGAATAGACTACTTCGAATCGTGTCAGACAACCAAGCTCGATCGCAGCAGAACAGAGTCTACCGACCATGACATACTTGCCGGTGACGTTTTTGAACTCTGAACGGACGAGTCTTTGTATCAGCCCTTTGAGAGCGTCCTTTTCGCTTTGCAGAATTAGGTTTCGAACCGCAGCCACAGTCCGAGAGTTATGGCCAAAGTCTTGCAATCTCAAAAGCTCCTCTTCGATTTCTTTGTTGTTCGCATCTGCAGTGTATACGGTGAGGTATGATGCCAAGCCCGAATAACCAAGCTTTACCGCAAGGTCAAGTAAGGTTTCGTGGTAGTTCTTTTCGCTGTAGCAGCCAATGTACTCTACAGCGATCTCCTCATCCAGCTCGTTGAGAAGGAACACCACGAGTGGCACCAACGAGGCGTTGATGGATAGTTGCTGCAGAATGCCCGTGACTCCTGATGAGCCATTGTGGTACTGAGCTTCTTTCATTATCGGAACCAGCGCTTCTTTCGGAATGTCGCTGGCAAAGGAGCTGATAAGCTGCGCTATTTCGTTGTGATTGCCCGAACAAACCAAGAGCCATACAAACTTCATTTGAGCAGCGCTGATAGTCTTTGCCAAGCAGCCGAAGGCTGTTGGAAGCGTTGTGTTTGGCTCTACCTGAAGTTCTCTGGAGTTGTTTAACAATTGCATAAACGAGGTTACCCCAATCGCATTTTCTGCTCTTAGGCAATTCCATAACACCTTGGCAAATTCAATATCGATTGGAATTAGGACCATGCTGAAAAACGCCTCTAAGAGACCGTTGCTTCGAATGGTGAGTATTACTTCGGATAGCCACTCCGAGTCAGAATCAGGTTGCGAGGATAGATGACATTCCTTCAGAACCTGGGTTTCGGTAGCAACTGCTTTTGGGGAG
>CAYTDR010001088.1:0-2979 GCA_964436185.1 uncultured Candidatus Obscuribacterales bacterium
GGTCGAGTCGATATAGTCTGCTTGATGTACTACCTGATGGGACTTTACTCGATCGCCCGATTTACGGAAAAAAAGAAACAAGGATGGCTCGCTCTAGCCCTGGCTTCGTTTGCGATCGCAATTCTCACCAAAGAGATGGCGATAGGGTTACCCGTGGTGGCAACGGCTCTGGCATTTTTGTGGACTTCGACGGACTCCAGGACTGCGCGTGATAAATCGGCACCAGGGAGCGCTTCCATATCACCGAGAGTCGGATCAGAAGACGTCGGAAGAAACAGTACAAATAATGTCGGCGATCCGCCGATCAATTCTGATCCGCTGTTCCCCGGTGAACGAAGCCGCTCTTTAGCCTGTACGGCTCTCCTGGACAGGACTGCAGGAGCGGTGGAAGCAGCGGAGAGTAGGCCTGCTCTCACGCAAGTGATACTACGGGCGAAATCGGCGGCTCTTGTCCTTGTTCCTTTCCTTGCTCTCACGTTCATCTATTTCGCTGTCAGATATCTTTGCCTGGGTACGTTCGTAGGCGGTTATCAGGGCAGTATAGGTCAGAGCCAGTTTGGCAATATTCTTGCAAAATGGTCCGACCTCGATACCGTAGGACGCCTCTTCTTTCCTTTCAACCAGTCAGTATTCGCTGATGGCGGAGTGTACAAAAAGCTGTTGCTTGTCATATATTTTCTTGCCGCCACTCTAGCGGCAAGCAGAATACTAGTCGGCGAAGCCTCCCGACGGTGGATATTGTTTCTCTCAGTCTGGTCCTTCACATGCTTGCTGCCAATCTACCAACTGTGGGGACTGGGATACAATCTGGACGGAAGCAGATTCGTGTTCTTCCTCACCGCACCACTTTCGGTGCTGTTGCCTGTCCTGCTTTTGTCGCCGCCGTCGCGAACAAATGGTTTGCCGGATAGAGCTACAGCAACCAGGGCACGGGTGATTTCAGCCTTCTCTCTAGTCGTGCTCTTGTCACTCACCGCCTTGTTCGCTAGAGCGACATATTCGAACAATCTTCCATGGGTTCATGCCGGCAAGGAGACGAAGACTGTTCGTCAGGAAGCACACAAACTAGCGGCCTCGATTGTTGAAGGAAAATGTGCTGCTGTCGTCGGTATTCCGAAAGATGAGGGTGGTGCTCATATGATACTGAATGGCGCTACCTTTGATTTTCTGCTCACTCCACCGTTTGCGGAAAAGGGGCTGGCAAAGCGCTTTTTCACATTCGACTCGATGTTATTCGGCGATCCGCAGAAGGTCAACTACCACCACTTTTCCCAGGCATTGAACAATCCAAGCGTTGTCGGCTTCTTCCGATGGGACGCAGAAAGCAAACAGTTCGCTCGTTTTAATCCCGGCATCAGGCGAGAAGGCGTAGAACCGTTGCAGTTCGATTCGCTGCTCTCTGGCAGGGACGGCGATTCTCAGCCGGGAGCCGCGGTCCGTCGGCAGGTGTTCTTTCCGTACTCGGAAGGACATGGTTTTCTCAATCAAACTGGTGATATCGTTGAAGCCCCGGATGGAGTGGGTTTCCGCTTACAAGGTCTAAACATTTACCCTGCAGACTATGACTACCTGGAAATCGAGGTGACCGGCGCAGAGTGCCAAACCTGGCGCGGAAAGCAAGCCAGAGCATATTGGAATTCACAGTCCGGACGATCGGACGAGATCAGTATTCCGATTTCACTGCGGCAGAAGGGCGAGTCTATGCTCGTTCATGTATGCCTGTCTGACTACTGGCAATGGTATGGACTCGGGAAGCTCGACTCCTTAGTCGTAGTTCTGCCCCCAGCCAAGAAAGTAAGTGTGGTACAAGCTCGATTGCTACCCCGGTCGTTTGTGGCGCCGCAGATTACGGTGCAGAACGGCTCTATATCGAATAGGGGCGAATATAAGATTTCCGATAGCGGTCAGATCCGGTGCCGAATACAGGTGGACGGTGCGAAAATTTTGCAGAGCGCATCGATCCAGCTGGAGGTTTTCAATGGAAACTTTTTCGTCGACGATTTGAAAGCCGATGCAAGTGCTCAAGAGCTTAACTCCGCGCTTAAAGCGACGCTCAGTGACGGTTCCAACCAGTCTGTCTTCGCATTAAAATCTCAACTGTTCGACAAACCTGGTTTCGTACAAGTCCGCGCACGATGCTTAGATCATCTTAAATCACCGGTCGGTGAATACTCCGAGCCGATTACGCTGAAGGTGAAGTGACGGTGCTTGTTGACAAGCGTCGATTTCGTTTGCCACGTCTTTATTGTTGCTTGGAGACCCAGGCGCGTACATGGTAAGATCCCGAGACTGGTCGGGTTGAGAGAAGAATGAAAGCATTAGTAATTGGTGGGAACGGATTTATTGGTACGTCGCTTGTAGACGTTCTAGTCGAGCGCGGAATCGAGGTGAGAGTCTTTGACCGATATCCCAGCCGCTTCGGCGAGCCGGTCGGATCTGTCGAATACGTCATCGGTGATTTTGCCAATCATGGCGAGGTCCAGCAAGCCGTAAAGGGCATGGATTGGGTCTTTCATTTAGCGTATACAACGCTGCCTGAAACATCTAATGACGATCCGATGTACGACGTGCGCTCGAATGTGGTTGACACCATTCAACTTCTGCAAGAATGCTGCGATCAATCGATCTCGAAGTTCGTTTTTGTTTCCTCCGGCGGTACCGTATATGGTGTGCCGCAGAGTGTGCCGATCAAAGAAGAACATCCGACAGAACCGCTATGCTCCTACGGTATCACCAAGCTAACCATCGAAAAATACTGCAATTTGTTCCGCCGGATGAGAGGACTGGACTACTCGGTTGCCCGCATCGCAAATCCCTACGGAGAGCACCAGAACCCTAAATCCAAACAAGGAGCCATAGGGGTTTTCCTCGGACAAATCGCTCGAGGAGAAACTATCACCATATACGGGGATGGAGAAGTGGTAAGGGATTTCATCTACATCCGCGACAGCGCCGAAGCTATCTGCGCCTGTGCCGAGT
>CAYTDR010001089.1:0-2977 GCA_964436185.1 uncultured Candidatus Obscuribacterales bacterium
ATCGGCAAGAATTTTCTTGTCGGGGCTGATGCTGTGGATAGTTTCGATGAGCTTGGCGGCTTCTGGAGAACCTGATGGGTACTCAATTCCAGCATAAACGTCTTCAGTATTTTCGCGATAGATGACAACGTCCAGCTTCTCCGGTGCAACCACCGGTGAAGGCACGCCCTGGAAATACCGAACGGGACGAACACATGCGTACAAGTTGAAAATCTGTCTCAGTGAAACGTTGAGACTGCGAATTCCACCACCGACTGGTGTGGTGAGCGGACCCTTGATGCCGACGCCGAACTCTTTCAAGGCATCGAGTGTGTCCTGGGGCAGCCAATTTTTGAATTCGTCATTGGCTTTCTCACCAGCGAAAACTTCGAACCAAGCCACGGAGCGTTTGTCGCCGTATGCTTTCTTAACGGCCGCATCGAACACTCTTCTCGACGCCTTCCATATATCTCGGCCTATTCCATCGCCTTCGATAAAGGGAATTATTGGATGCGAGGGAGTGACGGGACGTCCGTTCTCGAAGTGAATTTTCTCGCCTTGAGGAACTTTCAGTCCGTTATACGTCTTGTCAATAACTTGGCCCATATTCATTCACCTTTAGATTACCTGTGTCTACTCGAATTGTGATATTAGACCGCAACCCAGCTAGCGACGAGGGAAGCGATTGACGTCCTATATCCGTTCCAAAGCATACCAAGGCTGGTCGGCGGCAAATCAAATGATCATTAAATACTAATGACTGTATTACAAATTCAGCACTACAATTCATATTCATTGGCGCTCGAGACGGAATGCAAATACAGGGTGGCTTTTTGCCTGGAGATGCCCGGATTTAGTCTGGCGGAATCCAGCATCCATCCAATTCGAGCTCAATTCATGCAAACTAATTAACACCCAAGGGTTTGACAACTATGAACCTTAGACAATCGTTTGATAGAGCAATGCAGCAATGGCCGGAACGAATCGCCATTGTTGATGGCGCGGAAACCCTGACGTATGAGCAGTTCGGACAACGAGTCAGGTCCGTCATGAGTGCTTTGACCGAGGAGGGCATAGGTAAAGGTGATGTGGTAGCCTGCATCGCGCCGAACTGCCACGAATATATGGAGCTGTACTACGCGACGGCACTCCTTGGCGCCGTGTTGAATCCGCTCAATTACAGGCTTTCTCATCACGAAATCGCGGAGATTCTGTCTGACTCGCAGGCAAAAATCTTGGTGGTCCACTCCGATTTTAACGATCAAGCGTTGAAGGCGCTCAGCAAGGGTGGTTCTATCGAACATGTGATATTGATTGATTTCATAGATCAGCCAACCTTTCCGGTCCTCTGTCACAAGTATGAGTCGCTAATCGCTCGCCATAGTGAGCCGCAGTATCCTGAAGTAGAGATCGACAGCGATGACCTCGCTCAGCTCTACTATACGAGCGGAACCACAGGACAGGCCAAAGGTGTGATGCTCTCGCATGAGAACTGTGCTTTCAACGCCCTGTCTGCTGTTGCCGAGTTGTCTTTGAGCGACGCCGACTGTTGGCTGCATGTTGCTCCCATATTTCATCTAGTCGATGCATGGGCGGTTTGGGCTGTTACCTGGGTGGGCGGGACGCATGTTTTCCTTCCTTATTTCAAGGCTCCGGATGTTCTCAAAACTCTTGTAGATCAAAGGGTGACTCTTACGGCCCTGGTGCCGACTATGCTCGCCGCTTTGCTATCCGAAAAGGGAATCAATAAGGAGCAATTGACTGCTTTGAGGATGATTCTCACCGCCGGTTCGCCAGTGGCACCGGATTTAGTGCGGCAAGTGAACCAAAAGCTGGGCAGCGACTATGCACAATTCTATGGCATGACGGAAACCAGTCCGTTCCTGACCATTTCACTGCCTAAGGCTGCTCACAAAGAGCTGCCCGAGCAGGAGCTTCTGGAAGTAAAAGCAAAAACGGGCAGAGCGGTGATTGGTGTTGACGTAAGAGTGGTTCGTGAGGATGGCGTTCAAGTAGCCCGCGATGGTCAGGAAGTAGGCGAAATCATCGCACGAGGCCCAAATATTACTCGCGGATATTGGAAGAGACCTGGCATCACGGCTGATACCATAAAGAATGGCTGGATTCATACCGGCGATTTGGCCGTCATGGACGAGCATGGTTACATTAACATCGTGGACAGGAAGAAAGACATGATCATCACCGGTGGTGAAAACGTCTACTCTACCGAAGTCGAGCACGTGCTTTACGATCATCCGTCTGTGTTCGAGTGTGCGGTTTTCGGGATTCCTGATCCCAAATGGGGCGAAACCATCAAGGCGGTCGTGGTCATCAACCAGGGTTTCGAACCGACCGAAGATGAGCTGATAGCCTTCGTCAAGGACAAACTCGCTCACTACAAAGCTCCTCGTTCCGTTGACTTCAAAGATGCGTTACCAAAAACCGGTAGCGGCAAGATTTTTAAACGCGGATTGCGAGAACTCTACTGGCAAAACGCTGAGAAGCAGGTTCACTAGCTAGACAATCGATAGGAAATTGATCGCTTTTTCTCATCTGCATTGCCGGCCCAGAGATACACCATCGGTATGCGCGTGGTCATACTGCCAACTGAAGGCAGCAAGCTGAAGCTCTTGACTATGATGAGCTGATCGTTAGTGATGCTGAGCGTCTGTTTCGACGTATGCCGGCGCCTATCAGGTGATTAAATTCACCTTGATACCGCGGTTTCTTATGTATTTCACGATCGGCTCTCCTTGCTCCGGCATTGCCCACAATGGTAGCTCGAGGGTGCCGTTCTGTGCTTTGAGAACCAGTGAAGAAGCGTCGTGATAAGCATAATAGTCGCTGTCACTTACCTGGGCTAGATCTAAGCGGCTGCCTCTGCGAGACTTGCTTATCTTGTCGAATTCCAGCAAGCAGACTTGGTCCTCTACGATCTCTACCACGTACTCGCTGGTGATCTGTCGCACGAATCGCAGCGTCGAATAGGCGAAATAGG
>CAYTDR010001090.1:0-2970 GCA_964436185.1 uncultured Candidatus Obscuribacterales bacterium
AGCTTCGGCATTGCGACCGACGGTTCCGCTTCTGGAAAAACTGAAGTCAGCGCTCTTGAGCTGGGCAGAACTCTTGAAGTCGGAGAAGAAAAAAGAAGAAGCGTCTTCTGTCGAGGGGCATGCCGACCGGGTGGCGGAACAAATCGCCATGCTGAAGAAAGAGCTGGGCGAAGAAAAACCTGAAGAATCCGCAGAGACCGAATGGGATGCCAGCAAATGTCCTGTCTCCATCCTGTTCTCGCGCAACTGGTTGGTCAAAGGTAGTCTCACGCCTGAAGGCAAGCTCAAGATCAAGAACATCAGCGGCGACCAGGTCGACGAGCTGTCCCTGGCGGCAGTGTTCTACGACCATACCACCCGCAAAAGTTATGGCACGGTTCATATGCCGGTGGCAACGCCGAGTTCGCCGCCGCTAGAGCCGGACGCCGAACGCTGGCTCTATTTCTCCTGTCCGCAAACCGTTCGGTTCGACCATCAATTGGCCGTCGTCATCCTCTGGAAAGGCCAGTTTCTTCGGGAATTTCCCGTCGCGAAGCACTAGCTGCTAGACTATTTGAATTATTGCTAACTTCGCCAGAAGAGTGAGCCATGACCGATATTGTCGACATCACCGATAGCATAGACAGCGGCAAACCTCCCTGTCGACACGAATACATCAAGATCTACCAGCGCAGGCTCAAAGGTCTAGATCGTCGCCTCGTGGCCACCAGGGCATATCTGCCGGTCGGTTTCAAGATGGTTGATTTGAAGCATTTGAGCGAAGGCAGCTTCTGTTTTTGCACTAAGTGTCGAAAACGATTGTTTCCCAAACGAACTACAGCGGAAAAAGAAGAAGCGCGTATCGAGCGAAAGCGCGAGAAAGACGAGAAAGAGCGAACGCAGTTTATGGAAGAGCTGCGAGGCATGGAAGACGAAGAAGATTACCTCGCCGATGACCCTATCGACAAGGAGATAGACATCGACGGCGACATAGGCTCTGACGTCGAAGCCGACGACGCAGAAAACGCAGAAGTCAGTGTCGCTATCAATGTTGACGAACTGGAAGTAGAATCAGTCGATTTTGCTGATATCAAGGCTGAGGGTGTTAAGCTTTCAGGCGAAGAAGAACTGGATCGATCTTGTGATTCAACCGATTAGGAGTCGTGAAGTCTATGTTGCGTTTTCTTGACAAGTTGATTTGCGTCCTGGTGGCTGCTCCACCTCTTTATATGGTCTACCGATTTATGCGCTGGTATTTGAAATCGGAAATGGATTCAAGGCTTGATGACACCGATGAAGAGTTGAGTGCTGAACCGATCGACTAGACCGTTCGCCCGATCAGGACTTCTAGAATAGTGGGTATGATTCGAGTTACGGGTCCTTTTTTGTCGGTCGACAGTCCTGACAATAGTGGTCGTTTATGGGACGGTATTTAGCCAGAACACTGAGAGCACTTATTGTCAGCACACTAGGTGTTGGCGGAGGCGTTGGGCTGTTCGTGATGATTGTGATCGTCACTCTCAACAACGGTCCTAATGCGTTCGATACTGCCTGGCGTTCGGGATTGGCCATAGGCTTCATGGTAGGAATCTTCCTGATTGCTGTGCTGTTGCCACTCGACCTCTTCGTCCGACTGTTCCTGGCCAAAGGTGAGTACAGGAATGTCTGGGAGTTGGAGCAGGTGAGGGAAGTGACGATCAAGGGGTCGTCCAAAGAAGCTCTGGCTACTTGTCGAAATGCACTGCTTTTGGTACCACAAGTCAAGACTGTGTCCGACGATTCCGAGCAGATGATCACTCGAGCGGTGACCGGGATATGTCTTCGATCGCAGGGCGAGGACATTGAAGTCGAAATCAATCCTGTCAATGAGGGCATTTGGACTGCTCGATGTACGAGCAGACCCAGGTCTGCCAGCACTATTTTCGATTACGGCAAGAATTTTGAAAATGTAGAGACATGGCTGTCCAAGATTAAGGACGGTGGCACCGTCGTCTCCGATACTTGGACATTGCCTCGCGAAAACGCATGACCTAGCAATCAGATCTTCGGTTGAGGGCCTGATGTTTTGATTGGGTGAGCCTGGTGTCCTTTTCTGACGTATCACCGGATACGGTGCCGGCACATTTGCTGACTTATGAAAAATTCGAAGGCTATAATGGCGGCGATCGGGCATAAAAACGGGCACGGAAATCGATTGTTGGACTAGTAAATCAACTTCTTTAACGTTCTACCTCGGCCTATTCCTCGATTTTGAACCTGTCGTTGGGAGCAAAGATCACTTCACAGGGAACGTTCAATGATTTCTTCAGTGCCCTAACTCTGTCTTCCGTCAATTCCCTGCTGTTTGAAATGGTAATCAACCTGATAGATGGAAGCTTCATGAGTGCTTGCAGACCTTGAATTCCCAGCTCGTTTTTCCTTATCTCTAGTGTTTTCAACGACTTGATTCTCAGAAGCTTCGCCTTGCGATCGTCGATTCCACAATCATTTAAAACAAAGGTTTGCAGTCTCAGTTGACTGATCGCACCGATTTCATCGTCACCGAGTGGATTGGCAGAATATGAAAGCGTTCGCAGTCGAGGGATCTTTTTCAGCACACTGAGCCCATTCTTGGTTATGTTAGGCATGCTGTTCATTGACATACTTGTTAATCTGGGGGATTTAGTCAGCGCCAGCAGACCTGTGTCCGAGACATTGCATCCATCAATTTCGAGCGACCACATCGATGGCAGACGCGCGATTTTGGAAAGTGAGCGGTCATTCAGGGCGGTAGACTTCACCAGGACCTGTTCAAGCTTAGGCATTTGCGCCACGATGTCGAATATTCTTTCATCAGCATCGGAGTTATTGAGATTGACTACTTTGAGAGGCAATTTACTGACCATCTTGAACCCCTCCGGATCTAAATGCTGCCCGCTGTAGGCATCCAAGTTCTCGATCGGCTTGTCGAACGGAATCTGCAAGAAATCGCCTCGCCCGAAGTTGCCTCGC
>CAYTDR010001091.1:0-2966 GCA_964436185.1 uncultured Candidatus Obscuribacterales bacterium
TGACCTTTTCCGTGAACAGTTTCATAAACTGATCGTAGCAGCGCTCTTGCACGTATACCCGTTGCACTGAGATGCAAATCTGTCCTGCGTGTGCATAACCGCCCCTGGTGGCAGCGTTTGCTGCCGCTTCCAGATCGGCATCGTCATGCACGATGATACCGGCATTGCCACCAAGCTCGAGAATGACGCGAGTGCCGGGATGCACTTCTGTACGCAGCCTCCAGCCAACGGACGGGCTGCCGGTGAAAGTCAGACAAGCAAGTCGTCTGTCCGAAACCAATCTGGAACCTTTGCTTCCGCGACAAGGCACCACCTGCAGGGCATTATTCGGAAGACCTGCTTTTACCAGTATCTGTTTTAATTTGAAACTGGATATCGGAGTCTGGGAGGAGGGCTTGAGTACAACCGTGTTACCGGCCGCCAATGCGGGTGCCACCTTATGTGCCACCAGATTGAGCGGGAAATTGAATGGTGTGATTGCTCCCACCACGCCAATCGGTTCTCTCAAGATCAAGCCGATGCGCTTCTCATTGCCTGGCAGGGTGTCCATGGCAATCTGCTCACCGTCGAGATTAAGTGCCAGCCGTCCTGCGATCGAAAAGGTATTTGCTGCACGGCTGACTTCCATCCTTGCGTCCTTGATCGGTTTGCCGCCTTCCAGGGCAATCGTCTTAGCCATATCTTCCAGCTCTTCGCGGAGAATCTCAGATGCCTTGAGCAGAATTTCGGAGCGTTTGTAAGCCGGCATGTTCCGCATCTCAGTGCGGAAGCAGGTTTCACTGAGCTCCAGTGCGCGGTCTAGCGCGGACTCGTCTGCCTGACCGACTGAAGCGATAACCGCTCCGCCATACGGGTTGCGAATCTCTGAATAGCCGGCGTTGGAGACTCCCTCTACGTCGAGAGGATATTTGACGACTTCTGTTAGCATAGCTGCACCACTCTTGTACTTGACGTTGATCGACGATACCCGACTATGGCTCACCACCTCCTCGCTTGGAGGATCTTGATAAGTTGGGTACCAAAAGTTCACAATTGAAATTTAAACTATATGACAACTGCTTTCTACTTACTATGTCTGTTCATTACTTGACAAAATTGGCTTATGAACAAAAAGAGGCTTGCAGCTTTCACTGGCGGGATCAAAAATGGAGTCAGTAAACTGGCATAATGCACTTGAGCTTGTCTCAGACGTCCAATTCTCCAACAGGGAGAGGGACGGCAGTGCTGATTTCACCTCAGGCAGGTCACTACCCAAATCAGATCCTGTGATTCCAATGTCGGGCTCCTTCAACCAGATTAGTCGTCGCCGCGATAGACTTGGTCCCCTCTCGCTTGTGGACACTGAGCCGCACTTCGTCGGTGATTGGCTTGCTCGCGTCACCCCGTGCATAGTCCGAGAAGTAAAAGACGACGCTAAAATTCTCGCCATTCACTACCCTCTGGCGATGTCCGGCAAAATTCGGCGGTTCTTCTACGAAGGTGACCGATTGATGCGGGTCGAGACGGTCTCGAAAGAAGAGATTCCCCCAGTTGTTTTCCAGTACGACAAGTCGAAAAACCGCTGGCTTATGAACCACGACGGTGTTTCGGCTATTCTGCCCGGTCGTGTTGCCCTGACGAACCGAGGCGTGTTGCATGTACAGACTGGCGAGCACGGAGTTTGCAGGATCGAGCATCCCTCAGGTTCGATCGAACACCAGACTGATTGCTGCACATTGCCTGGCGAGAGAAGGTCGACCGACCCGAAGCCCGAAGGCGAAATCAAGCCGGCATCAGATCTTCCTATTGGCTCTATCGAGGAAGCTCTGGCGGCGACTTCGGAAGGTGAATTGAGGCTTCTTTCCATATTGAGCAGCATTTCGCATGACTTGCGCTCACCTCTGACTTCGATTCAAGGACTGTTGACTCTGTTGTCGGCGGGCGCGTTCGGCGAGTTGCCGGAGAAGGCGACTGACCGAATTCAAAACGTGGAGCTGGATCTCTCTCGATTGATTAGATTGACCAATGAACTGCTAGATGCCGAGCAACTAGTGACAGGTCGTCTGGTATTGAATACGACATCATGCAAAGTGCAGGATCTGTTCACGACTACGATTTCTTGCTTGTCGGGAATCTCCGCTCAGCGACGAATTCGCATTTTATTCTCGGCAACTGATCTTTCTGTTGAAACAGATCGGGACCGAATCCTGAGAGTTATGGTGAACTTGGTCACGAATGCTCTCAAATACTCTCCTGAAGAATCTATCGTCTCCTTATCGGCCGATTGTGAGAACAATCAAGTCACCATAAAAATCAAAGATTCTGGAATTGGAATTCCGGCTCGATTTCAACAATCGATCTTTGAGAGATTCAAGCAAGTACCCGGAACAAACAGCAACAAGAAAGAAGGCTACGGTCTCGGGCTGGCTATAAGCAAGTCGATCGTGGAAGCGCATGGTGGCGCAATTGGTGTGCAGTCGCGCCCCGGATATGGTAGCACTTTCTGGATGCGCCTTCCTCTCTGTCCTTTGGAGAGAATCTAGCAAGTTTTGCTTTTCGGTCATACGTTTTGTGACTAGCCGAAAGGCCAGTAGCGATTGTCACCACATTCGTGTTCTGCCAGAAGCTTCTTGTTGGAACTCAGGTGTCCAAAATTATGCATGGGCGGGCGTTGAAAAAAATGGACGGTTTAAGTATCGTTCGGAGAATTTTCAGACAGCATAAATTACAAGACGTAAGCGCTCTGATTGGTTTGCTCGAACTGCCGTTCAAATCCCCGAAAACTCGCCTGTATCCATCTTTTCGAACCCTCGATAAACTTGCTAACGGGTGTATTTGGTAAAATGGTCACGCGATTGCGCCGCAAACAATTTAGTCGAGGCAAGACATGAGATTTAGATTGAGCACGGGACTAACGTCAGTGTTCTGGCGGCTGGCTGAAGTCGCAGCACTGTTCATCAGGCAAATGTTCTCGGCGGACAACGTCT
>CAYTDR010001092.1:0-2092 GCA_964436185.1 uncultured Candidatus Obscuribacterales bacterium
ACGTAGTCGTTCCAGGAGAAGCGCTTCATCCTTATAGGAGGCGTGTTGGGTGTAAAGACAATAGACTCTTCCTCAGCCATAGCCATCACTTCAGAAGGACGCATGAGCGGTTTGCCCATCTCCCTTTCTGTTACGCGGCAGGAGGTATCCAGCTCGCGCTTCACGACTGTCTCCTGCCCGAGCGCCTCGCTGACATGCCTGGCTGTTTGCAGATCCTTGGTTCTGAAGATGAACTGAGTGCCTACATTGTTGAAGAGCGCCTTTGTCGGATCTTCACCATATTCGATACGGAGCATCACTGGGATCTTCTTGTGTCTGATGATTCCCATGCGCCCCGGCAGGTTCGGCAAGTGGCCAAAGTTGGTGAACTCATCGAGAAACAGATTGATCTTGTAGCTAAACTCCTTGTCTTCAGCCATCTGGATCAAGTAATTCAAGATAAGCGAGGCGACTGGCTTCAAGCGTTGTTTGCTGGCTGGCACTGCCAGGTAGATAGTGAAGAGCCCTTTCTGGAGCCTCGCGAAGTCAATGTCCGTTTTCTCGGTCAGAGCTACTATCTTAGGATCGACCCAGTAATTGAGCCGTTGTAGAAGACCGATCAAGACACCTTTTTGAATGTTCTCCGTGGTTATATTCAGAAAGGCCTTGTACTCGCGCCGCGCTAGATCTATCGGACTGTCTGAAAGTATTTCTGCGATCCGCTCTGGTCCTTCTCTAACAAGCGAACGTATCATGCCAAGATGCCCTTTAATTGGTGCTACGTGCATGATGAGAGAGGCCAACAAATGTGTCTCTGCATCTTTCCAGAACTTGTCGCCACCAGTCCGGAACTTGCTCTCTGTGTTCTGCATGATCAGCTCAGCTACATTCAAGGCAGCTTCCACACTGTTGATACCATCAATCGGGTTGATGCGAACGGAAGCCAGGTCGTTTGGGTTGAAGTAATAGACCTCGTGTCCCTGCTTCAACCTGTAGCCGGATGTCTTTCTGTACAAATCCGGAGGCTCGTCACCTGCTGTAGCTTCCGTGATTATCGCGGAGTACTTGCTTCTCTCGATAATATTCGGAATAAAGACTGAGCTAGTCTTTCCACAACCCGTTGGCCCACAGACAAGAATGTGTCGGCACGCTTCAGGCTCCGGCAGAACCAGACGCCAACTACTATCGAGCATCTTGTCATATGGACCGAGATATGCGGCGTTGCCTTCAATACTGGAGACTGTCTTAAGGTAGCCAGCATTGCTCAAATCAATGGGCTCCGCCCAGCGGTCAGCACCGTATGTGGTAGGACGCGGCATCACACCGATTTTTTCACGCGACCGCAAGCCAGCTTCTTTTATGCCAACGATTACCCGATAGGCAAGCTCCTCACAGTCATGCCTGCGGCTCTGGTTTTCTCGATCGACTATCTCGATGAATAGTCTTGTTAGCTCAGTAGCCTCGTCTATCAGCAACCAACAACACTTGAGCCTGTAGTCGTATGAGAAATTCAGGTCTCCCTTCTTCTCTTTCCTCTCCCACCTGGCTGTAATTTCGTCGGTTAGAGCGGAATAAGCCAGGTTGTCCCAACCTTCGTTGCGAATGCTACTTGCCACTATTTCGCCTACATAGCTTTGTGGCAGGCTCAGTTCTCCAAACAGTTTTCCTGTTGTGTTCATCTATTTATCCTCCATTAGCGCTCCAGGTCATCGTCTTTCGTGTGATTCTCGCGAGTCTTGGGCTCAGGTTGCTTAAGGACAGGCTCCGTCGTAGACTCCTCCTTTTGCGAGTCGTCATCATTGGCGATGTCACGTTCAGAACCTGAGTCGTCTTGCCTGTCAGATTCTTCGCGCACGACATAGGCAGGTGCTTCTTCACGCACCTGCAACCTGTCTGCGTCTCGCGTTCTCTCGTCCTCTGGCAGTCCCAACAAATCATCAAGCTCGTCGTGCTCTATCTCGTACTCGCATCGAGGAGGCTCGAACGACAGCGGTCGAGTTTCGGCTTCCGCCAGAACGTCTTCGAACTCCAGCTCGTCCAGGTCCATCCAATCGTCGTCAAAGGTCGAAAGCATGTCGGACTCTCGACCTTCGCTATAGTCCTTGTCGAGTAG
>CAYTDR010001092.1:2102-2962 GCA_964436185.1 uncultured Candidatus Obscuribacterales bacterium
GGTCGGCAAGAAGCTCCTTCTCTTGCTTAGCTTGAAGTGACAATTCTTGCGATAACTTATCGAGATCTACCTCAGCTACCCTTTCATCAGCTAGCTGTTTTGCTTCCACGTCATATGTTTGCTCGATCTTTCCTTTGAGCTCATCGGCTCTTTCAGGATGAGCCTCCAACTCATCCATGAGCGACTTTCGCTCCATAGAGTTCTGGTAGCGAACATGCCATTCTGTGGTTCGTCCCTGAGCTTCATATAAACGCTGGCTGGCGCCTTTCCTGTCGAACAAGACCTCGCCGGGCGAACGATTGTCGAACCAGGTCGGCCTGTCAAACTCTTCTGGTGCGCGCGAAGCATATTCACGACTGTTTTCCTCTCTGTTTGCCTCCTCTCGTCGACTTTCTTCTGCAAGTCGATCCTGGTCTATTCTTTCCTGTTCGGTCAACCGCTCCTGCTCATCTCTTTCTTGGTCTGCTAGTTTGTCCTGGTCTATCGTCTCTTGTTCTGCCAGCCTCTTTTGCTCATCTCTTTCTTGGTCTACCAGTTTGTCCTGGTCTATCCGTTCTTGTTCTGCCAGTCGCTCCTGCTCATCCCTTTCCTGTTCTTCCAGCCGGTCTTGCTCACGCTCTTGCTCAAGCCTTTCCTGTTCTATCAGCCGCTCTAGTTCAGCTCGCTCCTCTACTTCCAGCCGGTCGAGCAAAGCTGCCAGAAGATCGTTTTTCACGTATTCATAATCGTCTTCTCGATCGAGTTCGGCTTCTTGTTCCTTGTCGAACTGTTCTTCCTTCAGATACTCTTCATAAGCATCTCCCTCCTCGCGACGCACGCTATATTCTTCTGTATCGATCTCCTTGTTTATCTCAGAGTCC
>CAYTDR010001093.1:0-2956 GCA_964436185.1 uncultured Candidatus Obscuribacterales bacterium
CTCGATTTCACTAACATAGAAGTAGCTTGCAATTTGGATATCATATTCGAAAGGACTTTTTCGTTCTGATATTCAGCCAGCAGTTCTGTCGACACTATATTCAGTGGCATAATATCAACCTTCAGTTTTCAGACTGCTCGCGAAGATTCTGCCTGTGTTTTCATAAAGTCGCGCAGAACAAGCGATATCAACGTATCTACGATCTCTTATCTTGAGTATCCTAAACTGCGCATGTTTCTTCTTCAGCGACTGTTTCGCCAATAACCTTCGTTCACAAATGTGTGTTTCCACCTCACTTTCACAGGTCCACTGGTGCAAGGTCAGAACATCATTCTCCATTTCAACCCTGGAACTCTAAAGCACAGATAAAACGCCATTAGTCGAAGTTTTTGCTCCCACGCCCGTGAGCCTTTTGGTGTCGGTTTGAAGGTCGTTAAGAAAGAAAAGGAATGTGGAGAACATCTTCATGCGAACCTTGTCGCACCTGACTCTTGTCGCCCTCATCGCGTTGGTACTCGGCGGCAGCACTGCTCTCGCGCAGGCACCTGCCAAGGCTGACCCACAGACTCTGGACGCAGCGTACGAACGCATCTGGCTGCACGTCAACAACACCTACACAGGCACCTTGCCACCCGATTGGGACAAGTCTCGCCAGAACTTCAAGGGACACCTGGGAAGCGTCCCCGCCTTGATCGGCGCGATGAACACCATCCTGACAGAAAGCCATGACCCACGTTTGCGCATCCTCAATGCCGCGCAGATCGAGGAGTACAAGTGCCATGTGGGCAACGGCTATGTTGGCATCGGCACCAGGTTCAAGCCGCTCAATCTGGTCAACGAGGGGTTAACGGTCAAGAAGATCCATCCCGCAAGCAATGCAGCCGACTCCGCCCCGGGTCTCGCTGGAATGGTCATTCGCTCCATCGACGGGCGCAAGCTCGAGGACATGCGATGGGAGGAAGCAGAAGCCCTCTTCGCCGGCAAAGCGGGCAGCGAGATGCGGATTCTGGCGACGTCCAGCACCGGGGGAAAGGAGATCGAATTCCGCATCGTCCGCGACACCTCTCGCCCCCTGGGCATCGATGTCGAGTTGCATAAGCCACTGCGACTCTTCGAAATCGACTGGGTAAGGCACGACAGCCCAGCGCACAAGGCAGGGGTGAAGAACAACGACATCGTCACCCACATCAATGGCATCGCCGTCGATGGCAACAGCCTGTCGTGGGTGATGAGTCAAACTGACGGACGGCTTGACGAGAGCATCTCCCTGCGGATCAAGCGAGACGGCAAAAGCCTCACCTTCGAAATGAAGCGAGGTGTGGTCGAGAACTGGCGGGACAGCTTCGCCATGCGCAGTCAGAACTACGATGGACCGGACGGCAAAGGCTTTTGCGAAGTGCATATGCAAAACCTCGACTGGGCCGGTTTTCTGGCAATAACCGAAGAGCACTGGCATGAGGCTCCCAGTCTCATCCTCGACCTCCGCGGTGCCAGTGGTGACGACCCCGAGCTAGCCGCCATGCTCCTCTCTCGCTACTTCGACAATGGCACCGTTCTCACCTACTCCAACAAGAGCGGAGAAACGGTGAAATACTTCGTTGCCGAGAAGGATGGCAACAGGCTGTTTCGGTCGAACGGCAGTACGGTTGTCGAGGTCCTCCGACCCAAGCAGCAGCTCACTGCGAAGATCGTCGTCATCATCGACGGCAAAACGCGAGGGACCGCACTGGCGATTGCTCACACCCTGCAGGCAACCCGTCGAGCTTCCCTGGTCGGCTCAACCTCCAACGGCTCGAACGAGCTTGTCACCACCACTGTCTTTGCGGTGGAGGGGCAGAACGTTTACGTTCAGGTTCCCAGTGGAGTCCTCCTGGACGCAAACTCCGCGCCGATCGAGTCTGTGGTGCCAGACAGGCAGACCTACTGGGGCGATCCGATGGAGACCGCGAAGGATGCGTTGGCGGATCGCTACTGGTACCATGACCCCTTCTACATCGTCGGGGCTGTAATGCTGCTGATACTCTGGGTAATCTACATCTACGCAGTTTGGATTTACCGTGTCGTGCCTGCGAACAACCAGCCAATTGAAGAAGGCGAGGAGCCGCTTGAGCCAGCCCAGAAGCGTGTGGTTGTGGTTGTTGTCGTGCTTTTCGTCGCCGGTCTGATTCTCCTGGGCATGTTGATGAAGATGGCCTCCGACTTCCCCATCGGTTCCACTGCATCGTTCGCGGTCGAGTTGCGCTGCGACCCGGAACGCCACCAGGCCGAAATCGAGCAGTTCCAGCAACTGGAGCAGGAGATGGTCGGTCCAATCACTTTCAAGGTGGTGCATCACGAAGACGCTCACAGCTGGTCGGTCCCAGGGATAAACGTCCGCTATGAGTGGACGGCTCCTTCCGGCAAGGTCGTCTCCAGCGGCTCGATGGGAGGGGGCGTGTCCAACAAGCACGACATGGTCGAGGTGATCAGGATGGCCGAGGGCAACCTCCAGCACGGAGTCCAGCAGCTGGTCGTCTGGAACCGGCAGACTCCAGTCTTGATCGATGACACCAAATAAGGCGGGCAAGGCTGACTAGCGACGACCGGACGCACGGACCGACACACCACTTAACGGTGCGTCGGTCCGTGCGGTGGGTGTGTTGCCGCGTTTAATAGTTCGCGCAGCGCCCCTCTGCGAGCTTATCAGTTAATTATTTTGGGCGAGGTTTATTATAGTATTTAGTATTATCGAGCGAAAAACGAGCTCGATTGTGCAGAGACGCAACACCATATTTGATGGCGTCTCTGCTTCAATCGAAACCCTGTTTTTTTCGATCATCCGACTGTCGGACAACCGCTAAAGACCTGCCTGCAAGGGAGTTGTTCGCTCTCTCGCATGACAGGTTTCAGCTCACCAGCAGCGTCTCGCTTGTTACCAGGAGGAACTCCGGGGAAGGTTCTTCACGAGCTGGAGTCC
>CAYTDR010001094.1:0-2953 GCA_964436185.1 uncultured Candidatus Obscuribacterales bacterium
CCCGAGCTGGCGAAGAAACAGATCACACTCGAAGTTTGTCCGACTAGTTATCGTCAAACTGGAGTGCTTAAAGATTTTGCTGATCTTCGAACAGTATTTCAGCGTTGTAATGAAGCTGGTGTTGCGATCGCTGTCTGCACAGACAACCCTGGTCGCAACCCGTCACCCTGCACCCTGCCTGGGGAATACGAGAGACTGATCGATCATGACGTGATCGACTTTCAGGAATTGAAACAGATCCAACACGAAGCATTTCGATCCGCTTTTGGTTTTGTTGGTGGCAGAGTTCTCTCTTGAACTTCCAAAATTTTAATACAACTCAAAAATTTTTCTGACAAGAAAACAGAAAACCTCACCCTCGGTGCTCGAGAATGCAGTATCAAATGTGATATCACGCGTCAAGAAGGAATAGACCCGAAGAAGTAATAATGACGGCACTTTACAGACGTCACTTCTTGGTGATATTTCTTGATCGAATAGCAAACTGATACGACTGTGAATCGACAGGTATACATGCATGGAGTCAATACGATATATGTTGCATTTTTTTCTAAATAAAAGTACCCTATCAGACGTGTGGTGTGATTAGCCAACATGGCTAACTAAAAATGGTGGCAACGGAAAGACACAACTCTTTCGAAACAAGACGAGCTTCAATGCTGCCCGTTAGTCAGTAGAACAGTTTGGGAGGAATAACAATGGCAACCAGAAAAACCCGGCAGGAAACTACCGAGGTGGCCAGCAAAGGTGTCAGTAAATCTGATACGACTGCTGTCGTGAGTAAAGAAGCTGAAAAAGCTCCGAAGCGAGCCGCTGAGAAAAAAGCGACGAAGAAGAGCACAGCGAAGAAGACTACTGCAAAGAAGGCATCTGCAAAGAATCCTTCAGCCAAAAAAGCAGCAGCGAAAAAACCCGCAACAAAGAAAGCAGCAGCAACCAAAAAGCCTGCAGCTAAGAAAGCAGCCAGCGCCAAGAAAGCAACTGGCACTAAGAAAGCAGCGACTAAGAAAGCAGCCTCTAAGACAGTAGCGAAAAAACCTGCAGCCAAGAAATCGGCAGCAGCGAAAAAGCCAGCCACTAAAAAAGCAGCAGCCAAAAAGCCTGTAGCTAAGAAATCGGCGACAGCGAAAAAACCAGCGACAAAGAAAGCAGCCGCTAAGACAGTAGCGAAAAAACCTGCGGCCAAGAAATCGGCAGCAGCGAAAAAACCAGCCACCAAGAAAGCAGCCGCTAAGACCACAGCTAAAAAACCTGCAGCTAAGAAATCGGCAGCAGCGAAAAAGCCAGCCGCTAAAAAGCCAGTCGCTAAAAAGTCCGCAGCAAAGACCGCAGCCAAAAAGTCCGCGGTGAAAAAGCCTGCGGCTAAGAAGGCTGCAGCAAAAAAGCCGGTGGATAAAAAGTCCGTGGCGAAGAAACCAGTAAAGAGAGCTCCAAAGAAAAAAGTTGAAACTCCTGATGTTCCAGCGAATGAGAATCAAGCAGCAGAGTCTGAATCTGAATCTTAATTTGATTGCACTCAACTAAATCATGGGAAAGGGCTTCGGAATCCGAAGCCCTTTTCATTTTGTCTCTTCATACCATCCAAATGACACGTATAACAAGCGAACAAAAATCGATCGATGCCAGAACGATTCTTCAGAGAAGGTCTCGACTGCAAGCTAGGTACTTATCGTTTGGAGGGACATTTCAGGTGAAGTAGGTGCTGCCGGAAATGAGCCGGGTTGGATGAATGAGAAATTTGAGCGTGGGTATTGAGCGTGAATCGAACTCAATCCAAACTCAATGGAACTTAATCGAACTCAATCGAGCTTATTCAAACTCAATCGAATTCAATCGAGCTCATCCAACTCAATGGAACTTAATCGAGCTCATTCAAACCTCAATCGAGCTCAATGGAACTCATTCGAACTTAATCAAGCTCAATTCGAACTCAATTCGGACTCAATGAAACCAATTCGAATTCAATCGAGCTCAACTCGAACTCAATTGAGCTCAATCAGAACTCGATCACTTCTCGACCATTCTTTGACTCACGCGATCTCTAATCGAAAAACGCATGATGGCATCACCCATGGCATCACGCACTAGAGATCCAGCTGTACCATGGACTGGAATGAACTGACGAACTGATCTGATACTTCAGAGTGTTTCTTCCACCTGCATCACCCTTGCAGATCAAGATCCATTCGCCTGCACCATAGAAAGTGTAGATCCAAATTCTTTCTTGCAGATCCACGCATGCGATCCACTGATCGTAATAGGGCGGATGAATCGGATAGTAGGCGAACGACACAATCTCTCCGATGTCGAAGAAGTTATGCAGAGTGTCTCGCCATTCATCCTTACTTGCAAGAATCAATGTTTGTCGAACGCGACTTCCTTCTTGCACCTGCACAAGATTTCGTTGTCTGAGATGGCCGGTCCATCGTCCTGGAATGAAGAGGTACATCGTTCCATCAAGGATCTCGGGAAACTCAATTGGGGTTTGTTCCCAGGTGCTTGAATCGGTCTCTTGTGCATAACCCTTGAATGAGAAAGACCTGGGATCGACGCCAAGCTTCTCTAGAAAAAATGGTGCTGACATCTCCATCGAATTTTGAGGAGCTTCGCCAGTCTCGGCCCAGTTACTAATATGCTCGCGAAAAATTGTATGTACTTCGTTCATGGGTCTCTTTTCTGTGACTGCATTCCTTTTGGAGTTTTACCACCATATATATAATGATTCTCTTCAGATCGTTGAATTAATGAAATGCACGTTGCCAAGAACTTGGACAACAAAATTTTTTCATTGGCATAAGGTTCGTCCAACTAGATTTAACACAGCGCTAACATTTAAATTAGTTCCTCTTAAAACAATTCAACTAGGATGAAAACCATCTTTCCAAATTGGCATGGTTATCCAACAAGGTTAACGACGCCAATCAATCACGAATATACCTTATTAGGGAGGTCA
>CAYTDR010001095.1:0-2949 GCA_964436185.1 uncultured Candidatus Obscuribacterales bacterium
GTAGGGCAACCTGATTCCCATCTGTGTCGGCAAACAGCGTGAAACTTTGAGAATGTAGTAGCCAACGATACGGGGAAACTGGCATCAGGAGCCTTTGAACCAGTTTGGCAAATATTTCTGCGGTTGGTGGTGCGTCTGATTCGGACATAGACTCTCTTCGAATTTGCAGCCGCTCTGTAATCGACTTGCCTGTCATCAATTGGTCTTAGCGAACCAGCATGTTGTGATTCCTCAGGTGCAAATGCTTTGCCTGGGGACCAGCTATGACCATGCCTGAAAGACTAACATACTTGCTTTGTCACATCCACACTTCATTCTTGACGGCACAGAGTATGGAGTACGGTCTGTGCGTCACGATAACGCTCGTTGAGGTCGAGCGCCGTGCATCCTGCTACGATATTGTCCAGGTGTTCACTTACTTCTGGTCTCAGTATTTGTGGATGTGATTGTGAGATTGGCTCAGGCTCTTCGCCTGTTAGAAGAAAATATAGCGTCGCACCGAAAGCGTAAATGTCGCTCTGCGTTGTCACCTCGCCTCGGAACTGTTCCGGAGGTATATAGCTGTGTGTCCCAACGATAGTTCGTGTGAAACCGCCCTCCAGCTCCTGCGCTACGTTGAAGTCGATCAAGATCAGCTCGCCTTCGTCAGTCAACATTAAATTCTCAGGTGTGAAATCGCGATGCACCACAGGTGGGGTCAGTGTGTGAAGATAATGCAGGATTTGTACCATCTTTTTACCGATGTTCCGCACCGTACTTTCTTGTAACGGGCCCTCGCGATCTACGAGCATTCGAAGAGACTGTCCGCTTAAGTACTGCATGACCAGGTACCCGCGATGGTCCTCAACGAAGAAGTCTCGTAATTGAACAACTTGCGGGTGTGCGATTTTTCGTAGGAGCTCCGCTTCCTTCTCGATATTTTTCAGGGCGCGAGTGCAAACATCAACTCCAGCATTGGTAGGCAGGACGAACTCTTTCAATACAATCCGGAGTTCGCTATCAGGATGCTCTTGTTCGGCGGAACACGACTCATATGCTTCGGCGTTCGAGTCTCGTCGACTAGAACCTATAGAGTTTTGCTTTACGCCCGGTGCTGCAGCCTCAAATAGAGTGGCATCGGATGATGCATTTTCATGATTATCTTGATCTGCCTGATGGTCGATAGCTTTATAAATGGTCGCCTGTCCTCCTGAGGCAAGCTGTTCCACTACCGAATAGCGTCCATTTGAAACGGTGGCCCCAGGCTCGAGGAGGTCGCTCGTCAAACGAGTCGGAAGTGCCGATAGACTGTCAAGCCAAAGTGCAGTATACGTGGAGGGATCTGTGGGATTGAGCAGCTTCTGTGCCTCGATGCTTATTGCTTCCGGCTTCGCATACTTGAGTAGCGCCTGGCGCAGACGCTGGCGATCCTCGACGCCAAGATCCGAAGCGCGTAGATATAGATGAAGTATGCTCTTGGAACGCCTGATCCAGCCGCGATATATCAACGGCATCGTCAACAGTTGCAGGGGAGTAAACGAAGCGTCACTGAAACACAGATCGATTGATTCTTTCTCACCGCTGGTGGCAAGAGCATCTGTTGCGTCGACGAACGACAGTTTGTCCCAACTGATATAGGAGCTATGGTCAGAAAGAACGATGCCGTTAAACTTGAATCGCAATCCTTGCTTGCTGAGGCAGAGCTTTGGACGACTGCAGTGGAAGTCTAAGGCAACTGCCGCAAAAACTGCCAGTAAGGCGAGAAACGGTTCGACCACATCCCAAAAGCCTGCGGAGGCGATCAGCAGCACTAGCAGCCCGCCAAGGGCGATCCTGATCGACAGTTCGTATTTAGAGGCTCGTTGCAGCGTCTTCTCGAGTGTTCGGGAAGGATTGTAGTCCAAACAAATTTCATCCTGTGTGTATGGCAATGATCTGCTACCCACAGAGGCTGAGGATGATTGAATTCGCTGTTTCAGCTCGGTTTGTGCCGGTGCATCATCATATACCAGGCATGGTGCCTGACTGTCCAACACCGTCTGTGCATCAGACCTCACTACAAATGTTGCCCCAGTCTCCTTTTCGTGCCTGTCGTCTGCTGATACCTCCGTCGGTGCCGAACTGTTGCTACTCGCGTCCGTCTGCATCTCCGCGAGATCAGGCTCTGTTTCTTGAATCTTACTGCTTCGCTCGAATTGCATCATTATGTTGCTTCTTCACTAACTCTTGTTATGGTGCCGCCCGCGCGAGCTAATCATCTCCAGCTGCTGAGCGTCTTCGCCAGCGGGGACTTTAAGTACAATTCGTGCTTCTAGCTGCTTTTCATCGGATACTTGCTTGCTCTCCATTGCCTGCAAGCGAGTAGCCAAGTTCGCCGCTGAATGCAAACGATCATTTACCGAAAGCTTGGTCGCATCTGCAACAAGTTCATCCCACGCATCGGAAAGGGATGGCAAAATCTTCTTGGGATGCGACTCCGCTAGTGCAGAAGGGTCTTTGCCTGTAAGCAGAAAGTGAAGGGTCGCGCCCATGGCATAGATATCGCTGGCTGGTTCAGCTTTTCCGCGGAACTGTTCAGGAGCTATATACAATTGCTTGCCTACGAAGGTTCCGGTAGCTTGACCGACAAACTCATTCGACGCCCCGAAGTCAATCAGATGTACGACACCCTTCGCTGTAACCACCAGATTATCCGGCGTGAGGTCTCTATGCACCACAGCTGGTTCCTGCGTGTGAAGATAGTCGAGGATGCCCGCTATCTGCATTGCCCAATCAAGAACCCGCTCTGGGTCCTGTGCTCCATCCCTGCGAACGATCTCGCGCAGTGTTCGACCTGGTATGTACTCAAGCACCATATAGTCTCGCTCGTTTTCAACAAAATGATCGAGGACCTTCACTATGTTCGGATGATTGACTCTGGACAGCAATTGAGACTCGCGTTTGAACATCTCCCGAGCTTTGTCTTTTAGC
>CAYTDR010001096.1:0-2949 GCA_964436185.1 uncultured Candidatus Obscuribacterales bacterium
CCCCCTCTAGATTCTGGCTTATGATACCGTCTTCTGATTGCTGAACAATAGACGCCAGCAAAGCTCGTTCGCTTTCAGCAATTAAGCGATCGATACCGATGGCGATTTGATCCGCTACCGCTGATAATGCCACAATCGTCAGGTCGTGGAGCCTTTGTCTGGAAAACATTCCCATCACTCCCACCAGCTTATTTCCAACCAGAAGAGGATGTCCGGCGAATGATACCATTCCTTCTCGTGTAGCCCATTCCTTGTCTGATAGCCCTTCTTCTTCCAACACCGAGTGAGTAAGATATGGCTTTCTCTCCGAAGCAATCAGCCCCACTCTGTATTGCCCTACAGGAATTCTCCCGTGTTCGCCATCGATGTGTGTATATAGTCCGGAGCTGGCTTGCAGAAAAAGGGTTTCTCCAGCGCTGTCCGCTGTCCAAATTCGGGCAAAGGCAGCATCAAGATGCTCAACCATGGCATCGGTGCATCCTTGCAGCATCGTTCTCAACGACCTCGATTGAACCAGAGCCTTTCCCACATCGGAGGAGAGTGCGCTCAGCTTAGTACGTTGTATGAGTTTCTCTTCCACAAGCTGGCGCTGCTTCGCCGCAATCGCCAGGTTGATTGAGCGCATTAGAGCATCTGCACTCAATCGTGATTTGACTATGTAATCATGTGCCCCTACCCGTAGTGCTTCGATAGCGAAGGTAATGTCCTCTATCCCTGTGAGAACGACTATAGGGAGATCCTTTCGTGCCGACACGAGATTATGCAGAGTCTCCAATCCGTTGCTATCTGGCAGGGAGAGATCTAGCAATACAACGTCAACCGGCTCTTCGCGTACGTGTTTGAGAGCCTCTGAAAGACTCCTCGCTTCGACGAATGAAAAATGGGATAAGGAGAGCAATTCTTCTGTGTATCTGGCATCGGCAGGGTTGTCCTCTACGAGAAGAATTGTAATCGATGTCAGTTTGGTCATTCGTGAGGGTACCTTACCGATGAAAACCAGAATTCGTCTATCGATTTGATTACTTTTATAAATTCCTCCAGTTCGATTTGCTTTATCACATAGCAGCTTGCCTGCAGCCTGTAACTATTTGCTATATCCTCCTCCGATTGGGACGTTGTCAGAATAATTACTGGTATCGATTTTAGTTCTGGGTCGCTTTTGATCTCTTTTAACACTTCACGTCCGTCTTTCTTCGGTAAATTGAGATCGAGTATTACCAAGTTCGGCCGTTTTCCTTCCTGTCTGAGATACGACATGGCTTCCTGGCCGTCTGTCGCTATGTCGACGGTGGCCATGATATTTTCTTCCTTGAAAACCTCTTTCACAAGCCTCGCATCAGCCGGGCTATCTTCAACCAGGAGCACCTTGATAGTTTTCATTTACTAGCTCCTGAAAGGCATATGAGACAGGGCGGCCAACTGTCCGACGTATCTTGAGAGGCGCTTCCTCGCGTAGCTATCCCCTGGAGCATGTTCCTCGACGCTCCAGTATTGCGCCAGGTCTTGGTGTGACCTTTGAAGGAAATGTCCTTACACCACATTGGTTGCCTCTGTATACTTGGGAGCGATGTGAAGGGTAAAGTGGAACGTGGTTCCACGACCTGGAGACGACTCTACCCAGATGCGTCCACCGTGGCGCTCGACAATCTTTTTGCATATCGACAATCCAATACCACTTCCTGAGTATTGTTCTCTCGTATGTAGTCTTTGAAAGATGACAAATATTCTCTCGGCATACTGTATATCGAAACCGATCCCGTTATCCTCGATCATAAAATGCCACTCTCCGAGGCGTTTATCTACTTTTACGTGGATGAGCGGTGCCGACTCAGATCGAAACTTGATGGCATTTGCCAGAAGATTCTGAAACAGCTGCAGGAGTTGAGTCGGGTCTCCTATCACTGTCGGCATTTTATCGATTACAAATTGTGCCTGATTCTCCTGTATCGCTAACGAAAGGTTTGCGATTGCCATGCTAATCAGGGTGGAGCAGTTTGCTTCGCGGAACTCTTGCGATCTTGATTGCACCCGGCTATAGATGAGCAAATCGTTGATCAGTCCCTGCATTCGCTTGGAAGCATCGACTACAAACTGAATGAAATCGTCGGCATTTTCATCCAGTTGACCACGGTATCGTTTAGCTATCAGCTGTGTGTAGTTGCTGATGACCCGCAAGGGTTCCTGTAAGTCATGAGAACATACGTAAGCGAATTGTTGTAAGTCTTCGTTGGATCTCTGCAGCTCCAGCACCTTTTCGCGTACTAATTCTTCCGATCTCTTTCTTTCAGTTATGTCAACCACTGATGCGAGGACAAAGCGTTCACCTTTATCTTCGATTGGATTGAGACCGATCTCTACTGGGATTTGGCTGCCATCCTTTCGCAAGCCGAACAAATCGCGCCCCATTCCTATTGCTCTTGATGTGGGTTCCTGGAAGAATCGCTCGCGGTGCTCGGGATGCGTGGCACGGGATGCATGCGGTACAAGTATTTCTATTGACTTCCCCAGCAACTCCTCACGCGTATACCCGAATAGGTTTTCGATCTGTGAATTGACTAGAGCTATTGATCCTCTTCGATCGACCATGATCATGCCGCTAGGAGAGGCTTCAATGATAAGACGCAACCTCTCCTCATACTTCTTTCGCTCCGTAATATCGACGATAGAAGCCAAAACAAATGTCTTTTCGTCTGTTACAAATGGGTTGAGCCCGATCTCGACTGGAATCTGTGTGCCGTCCTTGCGCAAGCCAAACAGATCTCTGCCGACTCCCATTGCCCGTGCATGTGGTTGCAGGAAGAAATTATTCCGATAGTCAGGATGAGCAGCTCGTGATTCCGCAGGAACGAGCATTTCCACGGGCTGTCCCAGCAACTCCGCTCGGCTGAACTGGAACATTTGCTCGATTTGAGTATTTACAAATACAATCTCGCCATTGCTGTTTACCAT